>DASZJC010000486.1:0-28691 GCA_035948495.1 Xanthobacteraceae bacterium
CTCAAGCCGAACCGGCTGCTGCAGACCCATGGATTCGACGCGCAGACCCGTGTCGTCTATTTCGATTACAGCGAGCCGGCGCTGGAATTTCGCCGCTTTCTCCTGAGCGACTGGGACGGGCGCGACTATCCCTCCTTTCTGTGCCGCCTGTTCCGACATTTGCCGTCGACCACGCACTACTACCTGTGGCCCGGCGCCTCTCCCGACTGCCTCGATTGGTCGGAGATGGATCGGCTGTGGCAGGTCGAGGTGAACCGATGGGGCGGGGAGGACATCGTCGTCGATCATTGGTCGCGCTATCGCGCGCTTGCGCACCGGTTCGTCCGGTGCAACCTGCTGACGTCGTGGCAGGATCTGTTGCGGCATATCGAAGACAGCCCGCGTTCGGCGATCTGGTGGAGCAATGCTTTTTGCACGACCTACAGCGCTTGGCACTGCACGCTCGAGGAAAAGCAGGATACCTACGAAAAATGGATCCGCGCCCTTGCCGCCAAGGCGCCGCACGTCTTCGTCTACGGTTCCGACCACAGCAACAGCAGCGTCAACTGCATTTCGGCGGGGGATTATTGCCTGCGCTATCATCGGGGTGGAGGAAACCCGCTTCGGGCACGGAATTTCCACCGTCACCGAATCCGCTTTTGACAATACTTAACGGAATATCCTAGTTTGGAGGCATGGGAGAGGGCGGGGATCTTGGCGCATGAAAACGGTTGAAGTTCACTCGGCGGAAGTCGCGCGCCTTCTTTCGAAAATCATAACTCTGAAGTCTAATCCCCATTATCGAATGGCTGATGTCTTTTTTCGCAAGGGATGTAGGTATTTAGACAGCACGGAGAAAGTACTGAGCCTACCCGAGTTCGATGGGACTATCCTCAAAACGTACCTCCAAGAAGTGGCAGATGTCGAAAAACCGGACATTGACCTGCTTTCGCATATTTTTGACCGGGCGCTCCGAAAAGATGGCCCTCAGCTCCCAGAGGCGAATGAACTGGTAATTCACATCCGTGCGGGTGATGTCATCATGCATGATTGGTTCCTACGCAAAGATTTTGCCACTGAGATTCGTCGCCACCACGGGATTAAGCGCTGCAGTTTGGTAATTTGTTTCGCTTTTCAGGAGTTTATTGAACGCGGGTTGTTTCTGTTCACGGAGAAAAAACTTGAGAAAAACAGGGAGACGGTGAGCGATTTTATTTCCAGTCTCCTCTTGGATTTTTGCGACATCGAGTTCAATGTAGTGTCCAACAAGGAGATTGATCGAGATTTCACTTACATGGTCTCAGCCCAGTATTTTGTCCGCGATGTGGGCGGTTTCAGCGACCTAATTTGTAAGCTCCGCGATTATCGTAAGAATCTTTAGGGCAGTTTCCGGCCGAGCTGCCGATGCCCCATTGTCAGTGTCTTTATGATCCAAGCAACGGGACCGTCTTGGCGCATCCCTAGTAGGTACAATACTTAAGAGAACATTTGACGATTGATTGCGGCGGCCATTGCGCCGGCGCAACCGTACAATCTGCTCCCTCAGCCGAGCAGCCTGCGGTAGAGTTCGGAGACCCGTTCGCGATATTTCTCCGGCGAGAAACGTAGCGCCCGCTCTCGTCCGCGTGTGCGCAACTCGGCTCGCAGATCGCCGTCATCATCGAGCGTCTTGATGGCGCGCGCCATGTCGCCGATGTCGAGCGGGTCGACGAGGACGGCCGCGTCCCCGGCAACCTCCGGCAGCGACGCGACGTTCGAGGTCATGACCGGCGCGCCGAGCTGCATGGCTTCGAGAACCGGCAGGCCGAATCCCTCGTAAAGCGAGGGAAACAGCAATGCTCGGGCGCCTCGGATCAATGCGACGAGCTGCTCGAACGGTACATACGACAAGTGACGAATTTGCCTGCGCGGAGATATGACGTTCTGAGCCAATTTGTATCGCAGGAATCGCTCGTCCTTGATCTTCTCGACATCACTCTCATATTGCCATCCCAAGCCACCCGCGATGACGAGCGGTCGTTTAGTGCCGGACGCGGCGTAAGCATCGATCAAACGCGATAGATTTTTCTTAGGCTCGATGGCGCCGACAAACAGAAAATACTCCTCATAGTCGAGCTCAAACGCATTCGCGATCATGCCGGCCACTTGGTCCAAGCTGGTATCCAAAAACCGCCGAGGGATGTTGATCGCCTGATAGGTGTTTGTGACACGGTCTTCGCTTACACCGAAGAACTGCATAATGTCGCGACGGGAATGCTCCGAGACCGTGACGATGTGATCGGCCGTCTTGCATAAATGACGCATGAGCTGAAGAAAATAGCGCTTGCCGGTCAGCGTTGTGAAAGGCAGGCGCAACGGAATGATGTCGTGAACCGTATAAATGTTTGGGCACCCGGCGAGGGAGAGCGCGATCGGTCGCGTCGCGTGGAAAAGCGAAATGTTTTCTGTCATTCTAAGCTTCGCCCTCCGACCATAGCGCACGAAATGGTTGTGCGCAGCTTCCATAAGATGCAAAGCACCGTACATATGATCAAAGCCGGTCACTACTGGCGGTGCAAAATCCACAACTAGGCCGCTTCGGCGTAATTCGGTTGCCTTGATTCCGAACGGAGACCCGATCAGTCGACGTCCTATCCCTCGGAGCCGCTGTGTCAGCGGGAGTTGCTGTGCAAACGTCGAGCTACGTGTGGGAATCGCGTCAAAAAAGCTGATTTCGTTGAGGGTCGGATCGCGACGGTCGAGCGGCGTCCTGACGTTGACTAGAACACTCGTTGAATAACCGGCCGCGCGTACTGCCTCGTTGAGATTGCGGGCGTAAGTCGCAATACCGGTCCCCTGGCTCAGAGTAAGAGCGCTGCCCTCGATCAACATCCGCTGTGGCATCAAATAGATCAACCCGAAGTGCGGGTCTCGCCGTCCGCGCGGCGGGCGATGAACACGCCTTCGCTCAGCCGGAAGGTGAGTTCGCCCGCCTTGTCCGCGGGCGCCAGCGCCACGGCTACGTCCGGCGTCGTCTGCGCCAGCATCGAGCGCAGCAGCCGTTGCATGGTCGCGTCGTGGCGTCCGGCCCAGCTGGAGAATTCCATCGTCTTGGCCAACTGCTCCTCGTGCGTCACGGCAAAGCCGTGCTGCCGCAACGCGTCGCGCCATTCCTGCATGGTCCAGGCGCGGATGTGGCTCGGGTCGCGAAAGCGCTCGAACGCATTCATGTAATCGCCGACGCTGCCTTCCGGCACCACGTTGTCGACCAGCGCGAACGTCCCCGTGCGCTTGAGCACGCGCCGCGCTTCGTCGAGGAAGCGGGCGATGCTCTCGAAATGGTGCGGGGCGATGCGGCAGGTGACGAGGTCGAAGCTGTCGTCCTCGAACGGCAGCGCCTCCGCCTTGGCGTAGGCGACGCGCAGGTTGGCAAGCCCGCGCTTGTCCGCCTGCTCGCGCACCAGGCTCATCATTTCCTCGGTGATGTCGGTCGCCCATACGCGCGCCACGTGCGGCGCGAACGCGTAGGCCGTGTGCCCGGCCCCGGTCGCGACGTCGAGGGCGTGCCAATCGGGCCGCGGCCGGGTCAGCTCGATCAGCCGGTCGAGGCTCTTGCCCTGGGCATGCGGCTTGCTCGTGAGATAATCCTGCGCGGTTGCGCCGAATTGCTCCTGCACCAGCGATTTGGACATGGTTCCCCCTTGGCCCGGACGGCGTCGCCGGCATCGTAGCATCGCGCCGGGCGGCCCGCTAAGGAGTCCTTATCACCCCCGCATGCGTTGTCGCATGGGAGCCGGCCCCGTTCGGAATGGCTCGTCCGATTGCCTGCGCGGTGCGAACCGGCTAAATCGGCGGGCTGCGATCGTCCCGGTCCGTTCCGCGCACCCGGCCGCTGCCTCGGAGATGCCGTCGACCCTATGTCCGTCATGCCCGCCTTCGGCCGCGAGAGTCGCGTCAACGTCCTGCTCGGCACCGGCCACTTCCTGTCGCACTTCTACGTGCTGTGCCTGCCGCTGATGTTCCTGTCGTGGCAGAAGACCTTCGGCGTCTCGTTCGCCGAACTCGGGCTGGCGATCACCCTGATGTCGGGCGCCACGGGCCTGCTGCAGACCCCGGTCGGGTTCCTGGTCGACCGCCACGGCGCCCGCCCATTCCTGGTCGGCGGCACCCTGCTGATGACGTTGTCGATGGCGGCCATGAGCTTTGCCACCGCCTATTGGCAGATCCTCGCCTTGGCGCTGCTGTCGGGGATCGGCAATTCGGTCATTCACCCGGCCGACTACTCAGTCCTCGCCGGCTCGATCAGCCGCCATCGCATGGGCCGCGCCTTCGCGCTCCACACCTTCAACGGCAACGTCGGCTCGGTGTGCGCGCCGCCGGTCACCGCCGCGCTCGTGCTGCTGATCGGTTGGCGCGAGACCCTCATGGTGTACGGCCTCGTCGGGGTGCCCTTGGTGCTCACCATCCTGTGGCAGAGCGGCATCCTGCGCGAGCACGCGCGCGACGTCGAAGTCCGGCGCCGGCCGGCGCTGTCGGGCGGCGCGTTCCTGCTCACCCGCCCGATCCTGCTGTTCTTCGGCTTTTTCCTGCTCTCGGCCATGGCGACCTCCGGCCTGCAGGCCTGGCTGATCACGGTGCTGCACGAGGTGCGCGGCCTCGATCTCAAGGCCGCGTCGACCGCGCTCACCGCCTATATGGCGGGCGCGACCGGCGGCATCCTGATCGGCGGATGGGTCGCGGACCGCAACGCGCGGCTGTTGGCCTTCGCGGTGACGGCGACGATCGCGGCGTCCGCGCTGCTGCTCGTGGTCGGCACCGTGTCGATGACCCAATTCGCGACCGTCGCGGTGCTGTTCGTCGCCGGCATCCTGACCGGCGCGAGCCGCACGCCGCGCGACCTGATGGTCAAGGACGCTTCGCCGCCGGGTCAGATCGGCAAGGTGTTCGGCTTCGTCAGCGCCGGGCTGCCGCTCGGCAACGCGCTCACGCCGGTCCCGTTCGGCTTTCTCATCGACGCGGGTCGGGCCGATCTCGTGCTGGTGCTCGTCGCCGCGATCCTGATGGCGAGCCTCATGTTCATGGGCAGTGCCCGCGCCAGTACCAGGCACGAGGCGGTGCCGGTCGCCGCCGAATAGAGCATGATCCCGAAAAGTGGGTACCGGTTTTCGGAAAAGATCATGCTCCAACAATAGGCCCTCAATCCAACCGCAACACAGGATGTCACCGCCGTGATCGATCTCTACACCTGGACGACGCCGAACGGCCGCAAGGTCTCCATCATGCTGGAAGAGGTGGGGCTGCCCTACACCGCGCACCCGATCGACATCAGCAAGGACGAGCAGTTCAAGCCGGACTTCCTCGAGATCAGTCCCAACAACCGCATCCCGGCGATCGTCGACCGCGACAACGGATTTCATTTGATGGAGTCCGGGGCGATCCTGCTCTATCTCGCGGAAAAGACCGGCAAGCTCATGCCCAAGGACCTCGAGCGCCGCTATCGCGTGACCGAGTGGCTGATGTGGCAGATGGGCGGTCCCGGGCCGATGCTGGGCCAGGTCCATCACTTCGTGAAATACAACAAGGGCAAGGCGCCCTACGCGGAGGAGCGCTACCTCAAGGAGGCGCATCGCCTCTACGGCGTGCTCGACCGCCGCCTCGCCGGGCGCGAGTTCGTGGCCGACGAGTACTCGATCGCCGACATCGCCATCTGGCCGTGGATTTCCCGCTTCGAATGGCAGACCATCGACCTCGGGCAATACGCCAACGTCAAGCGCTGGTACGTCGCCATCGCCAACCGGCCGGCGGTGCAGCGCGGTTATGACGTGCCGAAGAAGGTCAGCGACATTCCGATGCCGTAATCCCTCCCCTTTCAGGGGAGGGATTAGCGGCGCAGCGCGGCGGGCAGGCGCCGGGTGAAAAACCGCGAGAGCACCAGCGGCGCGTCGAGCACGCCCGGCAGCGGATCGTCCGCCGCGAACGCGGCGAATTCCAGCGGGCGGCGGAACGAGGCGAGATAGTCGCGCGGCGAGAGATGGCCGGCAGTGATTTCCTGGCACGCCGCCACAGCGTCTCTCGACACGTGCATCCATCCGGCGCCCGGCCGCCCGCGCACCGTCGGCACGGCTTCGCCCATGGCGAGGCGCCAGAACAGGTGCGGAAAATCCACCCCGGCGGGGCGGCCGAGCGCGATCCAGGTCCAGGCGCGCGCGTTGACGTCCAGCAGCTTGTGGCGGCCGTCGCGCGTGTCATATTTGAATTCGACCTCGACCAGTCCGTCGTAGCCGAGGGACTCGAGGAACCGGCACGCGAGGTCTTCCACCTCGCCGCGCTCGATCGTCTGCACGAACGTGCTGGTGTAGCCGAAGTCGATCGGATACTGCCGCGACCGCCGCGCCACCAGCGAGGCGACCGGCCGTCCGCGATCCCACAGCCCCGCGTAGGAGAACTGCGCCGCGCCGCGGCCGGGGATCAATTCCTGCACCACGACCGCATCGGCGCCGACGAGCGCAACCGCATCGTCGTAGCGCGCGAAGAGCGCGGCGCGGTCGTCGGCCCGCCAGGCCTTGGCCAAGGTGAACGCGTTGCCGTGGTGCTTGACGGCGGGCTTGAGGATCACCGGAAAGCGCAGGTCGGCGTTGACGAGGTCCTGCCGGCTCGCGGCGGATGAACTGCGCGGCAGATCGAGGCCGAGCGCGGCGGCGCGCTCGTTCATGCGGTGCTTGTCGTAGGCCCAGCGCATGACCTCCCACGGCGGCGTCCGCACGCGGAACATCGCCGCGAGCGCCGCGTGGTTTTGCGATATGAGCCGCGCCTCTTCGTCGGCGCACGGCACCAGCACCCATCCGTCGAGGCGATGGCGGCGCCCGAGCTCGAGCAGGAAGTCGGCCGCGCCGGCGTCGTTCGGCCCCGGCCACGACAGGCCTTTGACCGTGAACCGCGACAGGCGCGCGAGGACGTTGTCGTCGCTCGCGAACCAGACGGGAATGCCGTGCCGTCCCAGACTCCGCACCACGCCGAGCGCCCCATGGGAACCGCCCAGGACCAGGGCGCCGCACCCGTCGCGCGGAAAGCTTTCGATCGAACCGCTGATGCCGTCCGTCGGAGCGATGCTCGGCGCTGCGTCCGTCTGCATGTGCTCGCCGACCGCCGCGGCCGGCGGGTCGAGGAGGGCGTCGAGGCTGTCGGGCCGCATCGGGTGGACCTCGTCGATGCGCCGGAGCCGTCACCGGCCGGCGGCGACCACCGCACGGGTCAGCGCCGGCGCGGCGTAGCCCGTACCGGCAACGAAACGCATCAGCGGACCGAAGCTCGCGAGCGCGCTCGATCCGACGAAATGCAGGCCCGGCACCGAGGACTCGAATCCGGCGGAGAGGACCGGGTAGCCGTCGACGCAGTCGACGCGATGGAGCAATTCGGGCGCGAGCATCCGGAACTTGGCAATGTCTACCCGGTATCCGGTCGCGAGCAGCACGTGGTCGACGTCGATCATCGCGCCGGTGTCGAGCCGCAGCGATATCCGCTCGCCGGCGGGCTGCGCGTCGCGCACCGTGCATCGGGCCGTGAGGCGCACCTCGCCCCAGCGCGGCCGCAGCCACGCGGTGGCGGCCGGCCGCAGGCAGCGCGTGCCCACGCGGTCGCGCAGCGCCGGCGGGAGGAGATGCATGAGCGTCGGCATCACGACCAGCCAGTTCAACGGGAAGGGGCCGGCCGCGAACTTGGGCGTCAGCAGATCGTGCAGGCGCCACGTCAGGCTGGTCGTGGCGTGGTCGGGCGTTTCCGCCCCGATCCAGTGGATCGGTCCGCGCGCGAGCAGGTCCACCTGGGCGCCGGCTTCCTGCAGGAGCACGGCGGACTCGCAGGCGCTTTGCCCGCGGCCGATCACCGCGACCCGCCGGCCGCGGAATTGCGCGAACTCGGCGTGCTCGCACGTATGACTGACGAGCCGCTGCGGCAGGCCGACGAATTCCGCCGGCCGGTAATCCTGGTTCTTGAGCCCCAGCGCGACGACGACGCGCCCCGCCTCGACCACGTCGCCGCCTTCGAGCCGCAGCTCGAATCCGCCGCCGGCCGGTCCGACCCGCGTCACTTTGCGGCGGTCAAGATCGGGCACGGCCGACCGCTGGAACCATTCGCCGTAGGCGATGAAAGTTTCGATCGGCAGCGGCCGGACCGACGCGCCGGCGTCCACCCGGGCGAACGCCTCGAGCGAGAAGCTCTCGTCCGGATCCGAGAAGCCGGTCGCGTGCCGCAGCTTCATGCCTTTGGGCATGTTGCGGCGCCAGAACGCCATGGTGCGGCCGAACGCGCGCGTCGCCAGTCCGGCGGCGCGCAGATGCGCTGCTGCCGCGAGGCCGTAGGGCCCGGCGCCGATCACCGCGACGTCGCATCGGCTCACCGGGCGCGCGCGATGCGCGACCGGGTTGCCGGCGTCGGCCGCCGCCGGCGCTTCGGCCACGGCAAGGCTGTCCGCTCGCATTGTCCTCATTCCTCCCGCGCCGGTGCCCCGCCCGGCGCTCCCCCATAAGCGATAATGGTCAATATCCTGTTGCCTCAAGGCGGCTAACCGGGGCGATGGCGGGAGCGGATATCTTTGTCAGCTGGGAAAGAATGCGAGCGTTAACGGCGGGTAAACGCCGGCGCGCCCGAGGCCCTCGCCTCACCATTTCCGGTTCAGCCGTGCAGTCCGAGAACCTGTCGCACAATTAATCCGCCCGACAGGACTCCGTAATGTGGCCGCACCATTCTTGGCGGAGCCCCTCACGGGCCCGATTCAATTGAGGAGACTCTCCATGACTCAAACCAACGCTTCTCCCCCCGCCCGGCGCAAGGTGCCCGCCGCGCGGCGCCTGACGCTGCTGGCGTCGGTCGCCGGCCTCGGCGTCGCGGTCATGCTCGGTGGAGCGGGCTACCGTTCACCCACGCTTCCGGCGTGGACGTCCGCGGCGCAGGCCGCCGAGACGGCGCAGCATCCCGCCGGCTTTGCCGACCTGGTTGCCAAAGTGAAACCCGCCGTCATCTCGGTGCGCGTCAGCATCGACAACGGCGGCAAGCAGCTGAGCATGAACGAGAACGGCAGTGACAACGCGCCGTTCGAGCAGTTCTTCCGGCAGTTCGGATTCCAGAACACGCCGGGCGAGATGCCGCAGCGCCATCACGTCGTCACCGGCGAAGGTTCCGGCTTCTTCATCTCGGCCGACGGCTACGCGGTGACCAACAATCACGTGGTCGACCATGCGAAGTCGGTCCAGATCACGACCGACGACGGCACCAAGTACACCGCCAAGGTGGTGGGAACGGATCCCAAGACCGACCTGGCGCTGATCAAGGTCGACGGCAAGAGCGACTTTTCCTATGTGAAGTTCGCCGACCATTCGCCGCGCGTCGGCGACTGGGTGGTTGCCGTCGGCAACCCGTTCGGCCTCGGCGGCACGGTGACGGCCGGCATCGTCTCGGCGCGCGGACGCGACATCGGGTCCGGCCCGTACGACGACTACATTCAGATCGACGCCCCGATCAACAAGGGCAATTCCGGAGGCCCGGCGTTCGACATCAACGGCAACGTCATCGGCGTGAACACGGCGATCTTTTCGCCGTCCGGCGGATCGGTCGGCATCGGGTTCGACATTCCGGCCGACACCGCCAAGCTGGTCGTCAACCAGCTCGAGAGCAAAGGCTACGTGACCCGCGGCTGGATGGGCGTCCAGGTCCAGCCGGTGACGGCGGGCATCGCCGACAGCATCGGCATGAAGAAGGCCGAGGGCGCGCTGGTCGACGAGCCGCAGCCCAACAGCCCCGCCGCCAGGGCGGGGATCGCGGCGGGCGACGTCATCACGGCGATCAACGGAACGCCGTTGAAGGACTCGCGCGAACTCGCCCGCCAGATCGGCATGCTGGCGCCCGGCACGTCGGTGAAGTTCGACGTCCTGCACCAGGGCACGACCAAGACCGTGACCTTGACGCTCGGCGAGATGCCGCGTGAGCAGCAGGCGAAGGCCGACGAGCAAGGCGGGCCGGCGCAGGCCGCCCCGCATCTCGGATTGGCGCTCGCCCCGGCGAGCGAAGTATCCGGCGCGGGCAGCAAGGGCGTCGCCGTGGTCGGCGTCGAAACCGGCAGCCCGGCGGCCGAGCACGGCTTCAAGACCGGCGACGTGATTCTCGACGTCGGCGGAAAGTCGGTCGGCACTGTCGCGGACGTGCGCGGCGCATTGAGCGACGCCCACGCGCAAGGCAAGCACGACGTGCTGATGCGGGTGAGGACAGCGGACGGAACGAGGTTCGTCGCAATGCCGCTCGCCAACGGCTGACACGGCTTTCGATTGCCGCGAAACGGCGAGTTCGGAATCCGGGAACACAGGTCAGGCTAAATTTGCTTGCTCCGCGTTCATGGATTCCGGGCTCGCTATGCTTCGCATAGCCGGCGCTCCGCGTCGGCGTCCTTCAACGCGAAAAACGGCGGCCGAAGGCCGCCTGTGACCCGGAATGACCATCGCCGGCGCCCCGTCGAGCGAGCCGGCCGGCGATCTCGGCGCCGGCGGTACTGGTCATGACGAGTGCATTGGGCGGCATCGACACCCAACCCAATCCCCGCGATGAAACTTCCTGGGGCGGTGCGCGTTTATAGGCGTCCGGCCTACGAACTTCCTTGCAGGATCGCCGCAACGGAGGGACACCGGAACGGAGGGTGGCATGAAACGTTGCGCCCATTGCAACAACGCACTCAGCCTCATATCGCACCGTCACTGGTCGCTGCGGTTCTGCTCCCTCGGCCACAAGAAGGCTCACCTGCACAAGCTGCAACAGCACAAGCGGCAGCAGGAGGAAGCGCGCATGATGGGATATCTGCACTGGCTGCACGCGAAGCCGCGCTAACGAAGAACAGGCGCGCGGCCACGCGTGCGCGAGCGCTTGCCGGAAAGTCGGATGTGGAACGTGACCGCGGACGGCCGATGCGGTGAGTGCGGCACGCGGTGCGCCGGGGTCTTCGAGCCCAGCCACGGCCTGTGGGGCCGGCGGCATCGCCGCAATCATGCAACTCGTTGAAGCTCATCGGCGCACAGGTTTTGCCACGTCGTCCCGAGAAATTTGCGAAACACTCAACGCAATTCGGTTGCCGGCGCATTGACCTAGGTCAAAATGTCCGCCGGCTTTGCCAATGCGACGCATTGTCAAACAGGCCAAGCGGCGAGAATAACGTCACAGAGGTAATGCGATAAAATGAGCGGCGACAGCGCCCCGGCACGCCGGTAGAACAGCATTGCCAGCACGCCGAACGACATGGCGGCGACGATATTTCCGGCCCCCGTCCACCAATGGTAGCTCGCGAATAGCGCGGCCGTGATGATCACCATCGCCCAGCCGTCGCCGACAATGGCGGTCAGCACCCGGCGAGCGCAGCGGCGGAAGATCACCTCTTCGCTGTAGGCGACCAGGGCGAGGCCGAACGATATGTCGATGACGAAGAGTGCGCCGTGCGGCGACGGGTAGTGTCCGATGCTGGTGCCGGGAACGAGCGCATCCAGGTAACCGCCGGCGGCGCGGCCGATCATGCGGTCGAACGCTACGGTGAGCGTAATCCACAGCGCTGCTTCCCACCAGGCGATGCGGATCTTCTCGCGCGCGAACGCGAGGCGTCGGGCGGCCGGGACCGCAGCGAGCACGGCCAACGCCGCGATCCGTCCCCCATAGTCGCAGGCGATCCAGGCAAGCGGATCGGTTTGCGCCAGGCGCACGATTTCGGAAACGACCATCGGCGCGAGGGCGACCGGAAACCAGAGGGGCACGGACGCAGGCCGCGCGGGCGACGCCGTTCGCGCGGCGCAGCCGGCGGAGCCGGCTTCGCCAGCCGGCTGGCATCGTCCGACGAGACTTGCCACGTCCTTCGTCCTCAATAGACGCCCGGCACCAGCCGCGCCGTGGTCGCCATGTAGCGGCGATATTTCGGGAAGGCGCGCGACAGCACCTGCTCCTCGTTCTTGATGCGCTCGAGCTGAAACAGGCATTGGACGGCGAGCAGCGCCAGTGCCAGCGGCGAAAAGCATTGCAGCGTCGCGCCGAAGAGCGCGATTGCTTCGCTCAGGTAGAGCGGGTGACGAACCAATCCATAGGCCCCGCGGGTGACCATGCGCCGTGCCTCCGGCAACATGCTCAGGGACCGCCCGAGCGACCACGCGGCGTAAACGGCAAGCACGGTGCCGCACAGCGCCAGGAGCGTCGCGAGCATCGAAACCGCGGCCGGAAGCTCGCGCGGCGGCAGCAGGACCATGGCGACGCCGAGATACGTTCCGCCGAAGGCAGCGACGCGCGGATAGAGCCCCCGGCTCCTCGCGCGCGGCGCGTTGCGCACCGCCAGCAGCACGGCCAGCAGGACGAAGAAGAACGCCGTCGCCGCCTTCGCGGCAAGGCTGGCGAGGAAAGCGGCATCGGCAGCGGCCAAGTCGGTCTCGCCGATCTGTTCGACCAGCGCCGGAAGGCGGTAGGCGAGGCAGAAGCCGTACCACGCGATGAGCGGCATTGCCGCCATGCGATCGTAGAGCTTGGTTTCGCGAAACGCCGTGGATCGTTGCTGGAGCCGGCCGAGCGCGGACTGGCTCGACGTTTCGTCGGCGCGTCGCAGATGGATTGCCATAGCCCGCGGCCTTGAGCGCATGCCGCTCAAACACGCCGGCATCATAGGAACGCGAGCGTAAACGGGAGATTACGGCGACGCGCCGGCGTCGGCGGCGAAACGCCGCAACGGCGCGGGCCTATTGAGCGACGTTCGCGAACTTCGAAAGTCATCCGCCTCGCAGCAATTTGGCCGACCGCACCGGCCGCGCGAGACCGCGATTGTTGCCAATATACAACAGCTCGCCGGTTTCGATCATTCTTGATTTTGATCAACCTTTGCCGTCCGGCGATTCATGTAAAATCCCTGTCGTGTTTGCATCGAGAGGTGTGTTGCTAAGAGGGGGCGATGCGCGAGGGGGATCGGGGGTTCGGCGCGCTGGCGGCGCTCGCAACGAGCGTTGTCCTGGCGGCGTTGGCGACGATCGCACTCACCCGTCCGGCAGCGGCTCTGCCGAGCTTCGCCCGCCAGACCGGCCAACCCTGCGGTACGTGCCATACGGATTTCCCCGGACTGACCCCTTACGGCCGCCGGTTCAAGCTGTTGGGCTACACGGTCGGCGGCGGCAAATACCGCACCACGCCGTTTCCCGCATTTTCGAGCGGGGGCAGCGCCGCGGCCTATGTATCCGATCCGGCGCTGGCCAATCTCGCGAACTACGTCAAGGCAATGCCGGACGCCGGCGGCGTGAGCGATGGCCAGGAAAAGGGCTGGGTGCCGCCGATCTCGATGATGGCGATTGCCGGGTTCACCCATACCCAGGCGCCGCTCTCCCCGCCGACCGATCCGTATCGCGCCAACGACAACACGGTGCTCAGTCCGGTCAGCTTCTTCTGGGGCGGAGCCGTCACCGAGAGCATCGGCGCCTTCGCGCAGGTCACCTACAACGCGCCGCCGGCCGGCGGATTCCCGGATCAATTCGGCCACACCTGGACCTGGGACAATACCGACATCCGATTCGCCGACACCGCCAGGATCGGCGGCCTCGACGTCATCTACGGCATCACGGCAAACAACAATCCCACGGTCCAGGACGTCTGGAACACGACGCCGGCCTGGGCCTTCCCCTATGCAAGCTCGACGCTTGCCTCGACGCCGGCGTCGAAAACCCTGATCGAGGGCGCCTTCGCCGCCCACGTCGGCAGCGTCGGCGCCTACGCGATGGTCCAGGATTTGCTCTATCTCGAGACCTCGTTCTACCGGACGTTCGATTTCCGATCGCAGAATTCCCTCGGCGTTGACCCGTTCTCCTCGCCGGGATTGTTCGACGGGATGGCGCCCTACTGGCGCATCGCACTCGAGCCCCATTGGGGCAACAACTGGTTCATGCTCGGCGCGTTCGGCATGTACGCCGCGGTCCAGCCCTGGATCGATCCGACCTTTGCCTTGGGAACGACCGCGGTGTTCCCCAACAGCGACAAGTTCACCGACCTCGGATTCGACTCGCAATATCAGTATCAGGGCGAGAACTTCTGGCTGACGTTGCGCGGCACCTACATCCGCGAGTTCCAAAAGCTCGACCAGAGCTTCGCCGACGGCGGGGCGTCCAACCCGACCGACGAACTCAACACGCTGCGGCTGCTCGCCTCGTTCGCCTACGGCAACGACAACCGGATCGTGCTGACCGGGCAATATTTCAACATCTGGGGCACGCCCGACCCGCTGCTCTACGGCGGGCTTGCCAGCGGATTCAGTCCCGACAGCGACGGCTGGATCGCGGAGATCGCCTACATCCCGTTCGGCATGAGCAAGGCGCCGGGATGGCCGTGGGGCAATGCGCGGTTCGGCGTGCAGTATATCGCCTACAACAAGTTCGACGGGACCACCGTGGGCGCGTCGAACAACAACACCCTGTTCGTTTACGCCTGGTTCGCCTGGTAGGAGGGCACTATGAACAAATTCCTGCTCGCAAGTGCGGCCATCGCAGTCGCGACCGCGGCCTCGCCTGCGCTCGCCGCCGATCTCCCGCTCGGGCCGGTAGCGCCGGTGCCGCCGTTCACCTGGACCAGCTGCTACGCCGGCGGGCATGCCGGCGGCGCCAGCGGGCAGAAGGCGGTCACCGATCCGGTGCAGCTGGTGCAGGACCAGTTCCTCGGAGCCGGCACGACCGTCGGCGTGACGACGGTCACCGCGCAGCCGACCGGAACGATCCTGGGCGGACAGATCGGCTGCGACTACCAATTTTCTCCGAACTGGGTGGCGGGCTTCGAGGGCGCGGTATCGGCATCCTACATGAAGGACAGCGTCAGCGCCGCGCTTCCGTTGGGCTTCCCGGGCGACCAGGCGACGTTCACCGCCCGCACCGACATGATCCCGAGCTTTACCGCGCGCTTCGGCGTCGCCGTGGATCGGGGCTTGTTCTACGTGAAGGGCGGCGCCGCCTGGGCGAGCGACAAATACAGCATCACCGGCTCGTTCCAGGGAACCGGGTTCGACTTCGAGGGGCTGGATCTGCGCTCGGGCTGGACCGCGGGCGCCGGGGTCGAATGGGCGATCTGGGACGATTGGTCGGTCAAGCTCGAATACGATTACTACGACTTCGGCCGCCGTACCGTGACGATGTCGGACAGCGTCAACGTCCTGTCCGGCCCGGTCGACATCAAACAGACCGTCCAGATGGTCAAGCTCGGGCTTAACTTCCACGTGTGGTCGTCCGGTTGGTGATCGGAGCACGTCGCATGGCGCGGACACGGCGGGATTGGCGGCTGGACATGCTCGGGCCATGCCTCGTGAACAAGGACGCGGAGGCCGGATCATGAAGGCCGTCGGCTCACAAAGGCTGTTGCATGCGGCGATCCTCGCCGTTGCGGTGTGCGCGGCCGGCGGCGCGGCCGGCGCGGAGCGCGGCCTGCAGGCGAAGCTCGAATATTGCAAGACCTGCCATGGATTATCGGGGCAAGGTTACCTTGGTTATTTTCCCATGCCGCGCCTGGCCGGACAACAAACGATCTACGTCGAGAATCAGCTGCGCGCATTTATCGAGCACCGGCGGACGAACCCGATCATGACCAACGTCGCGCACGTCCTGAGCCCGTCGATGGTGGCGGCGCTCGCCACGCACTTCAAGAATCTCGACGCCAGGCCGTTCGGGGGCGCTCCAAGGGATCTCGCGGCGCGCGGCAAGCCGATCTACGACGAAGGAATACCCGAAGCCAATGTTCCCGCCTGCTCCGCCTGCCACGGCCCCGACGCCAAGGGTCACGATGAAATTCCCCGTCTCGCCGGCCAGCTATATTCGTACACCATCAAGGCATTGCGGAATTGGAGCAGAGAGCGCGGCCAGGGCGGCACGCGGGAGGATACCTCGGCCATCATGGCGCCCACGGCGCATAACCTGACGCCGGCGCAGATCGCCGAAGTCGCGGCCTACGTCAGCACCCTGAATTGAATCCGCCGGGGGCCACGATCATGAACCTCGCCAAGATCGGGATCGCGCTCCTCGCCCTGGTGTATTGCGTTGCCGTTCCGGCTTTGGGCGGCAACGTCCGCAATTGCACCTGGTGTCACGGCACGTCGGCGCAGGGCTACGGGCCGGCGCCGCGCTTGGCCGGGCAGCGGCCCGGCTACACCGAGAAAGAGCTGCGCAGCTTTCACGACCACACGCGGGACAATCCGCAGTCGCGGCAATACATGTGGGGCGCCACGGAGGCGCTCAACGCGCACCGCGCGCGGACTTTGGCGATTTATTTTTCCACGCTGCCGCCCAGAGCCGCCAAGGACGGGTACCGGGACCTCGTCGCCCAAGGGAGAGCGATTTACGAGCTGGGAATTCCCGAAGCGAACATCGTGTCGTGCCTGGCCTGTCACGGCCCGAACGGCGAGGGCGTGCGGGCCATTCCCCGCCTGGCAGGGCTGTCGTACGGCTATTTGAAAAGCCGGCTCGAGCAGTGGAACGAGGGCTATCATCTCGCCGCGGTTCCCATGCCGACCGTTGCGCGCAGCTTGTCGCCGGACGAGATCGCGGCGCTGGCGTCCTATCTCAGTTTCGTCAGGTAGGCCGGTTATTGCAGATAATTGAGATAGGCCGCGACGGCCTTGACTTGCGACTCGCTCAAGCCGTGCGCAATCGGCTCCATGATGGCGGAGTTGTCGGGTTTTGCCGGATCCTGGCCCCGCTCCTTGCTCCAATTCACCAATTTGTTGAAAACGTAGTCGTGGAGCTGGCCTGCCAGGCGGGGAAATGGCCCGTTGCCTTTGGCATCGGGGCCGTGACAGGTACCGCAGGCGGGAACGTCGGCCCCGGCCCCCTCTTCATAGATCTTCTTTCCCGCCGGAACGAGTTCCTTGGGTGCCCCCCCAAGCGGTTGAGGATCGAGATCCCTGAAATGCGTGGCAAGGGCCGTTATCATCTCCGGGGTCAGGGCATGCACCACCCCGAACATGAATTTATTTTCCCGCCTGCGCTCGAGGAACGCCCCTAGCTGATTCTCGAAATACTCCGGCTGTTGTCCCGCGAGGCGCGGTATCGGAATGGCGCCGTGAAAGCCTTGCCCCGACAATCCGTGGCAGGTCTTGCAATATTGCACCTTGGCCTGAAAGTCTCCCGGCGAAAGGGCGGCGGTGCGCGTGTCCTGCGCGTGCGCCGCGGCGGCGCAAGCAACCGCGAGGATTGTCGTTTGCGCCAATCGTAAGCTCATGACCTTCATGTTTCGGCCTCCGGTGGGGCACTATATATGACGCCCCGCCGCAAAAACTTGATCCAAATCAAGGATGCGGACGTGGCGCCGATCTGGAGCTTATCCAACTCTTGCCGCCTCCGGGGCCGGCCGGCGTTGACCTCGATCAATGCGCGCGACCCCGCGTCACGACTTCAGCTTTTCGCGCACCTTCGCCAAGAGCGCGTCCATCATCTTTCGCAGCTGTTGATCCCAGACCGGGCGCTCCGGGTGACGCGGCAATGTCAGCGCCTTTATCAGCATTTGCTCGGCTCTCTTGTATTCTCCCTGTTGGTAGAGGAAATCCGCGTAGTAGTAGCGCGCTTCGCGCCCGGTTGGCGCGTTCTCGACCGCCTCTTCCAGATACCGGCGCGCGTTTTTGGTGTCGCCCCAACTTATCGGAAAGCCCGGGACGCGATAATAAAGTATCCCGAGGGTCGTCGGCGCCGCGGCGTCCAATGCCCGGGCGTCGAGCCTTTCCGCTTCGAGCAAGGTATCGCGCGCGCGGGTTGCCAAATCGAGCGCACTTATCCCCCACGTCAGCGACGCGCGCTCGCTCGCGACGATGCCGCTCCAGATCAGCGCTTCCGCGCGGCCCGGATAGCGAGCTGTCAGCTCGTCGGCCCTTGCCCCCAGAGCCGCCATTCTCTCCTTTCTTTCATCATCGTCCTTGCTCAGGTATTTTATTCGTGCCCACTCTTCCGATAGATTGAGAATATCGCCGTCGAGCGCGCGATTATCCTCGGCAGGGGCGGCGCGAAAGGCCGCAACGAGCACGGCGATGCCGATCGCCGCGACGATGACCGGGCGCATGAGCGGCATCCACGGGCTCGCGCCTGCGGGCGTTTTCGGCGTGTTCTTCATCACGTCACGGCATTCTTGCGCAAGTGCAATCTACCCCGCTCCACCGCCGGCATGCGTGCGGTCATTCCATCAACAGCAGATGGACGCCCCGCCCGCGCAACTCGCCAAGATAACCCGTGACCTCGCCGAATTCGGTGCTGAACTGCATCTGCACCGGGATCATCAGGTCGCCGGGCAGCAGCCGTGCGTACCAGAGCTTGCCCGCATGGGCACCCTCGCTCAGCCCGGCGTCGTCGCGAAAGCCGGCGAGGGCCTCGCGCTGCATATGGCAGACCTGCGTTGGGGCGGCAAAGCCGCGTTTGCCGGCCGCCGTTATCGCCTCGGGCGCGGCGTCCGTGAAGTGAAGATCGTAACGGCGGCGTCCGTCGAATACGGCGACGACCCCCGCGCATGAGCCGCGCGCGGCGAGTTGGCGTTCGATCATGAACAGGGCGGTGAGCTGGTCGACCGTGCCGCGCATGAGCGCGGGAGTGACGGGCGTGGGCGGCCTTCCCGGCGGCGTCGAGTCGCCGGTCACCGTGCCGTCGGCGGCGTAGTCGACCCGGCTGCGGGTATCGACCCCGTTGCGATGCACCTCGCCGCGATAGGTTAGCGGTCGGACCGCATCGGGGCCCAGCCTGCCGACCACCTCGGAATGGCTGGTCAGCGGCACGAGCACGGCGGCGATGCCGCGGCTCTCGGCATCCGTCGTGATTGCGTAGCGATCGGCCGCCTCCTCCACGACGGTGCGGTTGGTCGCGACATGGGCGCCGCCGAATCCGAACATCTCGATCCGCATCTCGATGCGATCGAGTTCGGCCGCCGACGCGGCGGTCGCAGCAGGCATGCACAATCCGAGGCTTGCCGCGGCAAGTCCGCAACAGGAAATAACGAGCCGAGTGAAGGCCGCCCGCCGGGACGAAGCCGTTTCCCGACGCGCGACGCTTGCCATCAACCGATCCGAGGCGGCAAACGCTCGGGGCAGGCGGCATCAAGACGTTGCGGCGCGGCCGTTCCCGGTGCGAGCAGCCGGAACGCAAGATCGCAGATGTCGAGCGAGACTTCCGCAGGGCGGAGCGCGCCCACGTGGAGGCCCAGCAGGCGGTCGAACGTGCGCGGCCGCGCGGCCAATGCGCGCAGGGCGCGCTTGCGCAAGCCTTCGCTGCGGTCCATCAGCAGCAATGTGCGCGCCATCAGGCGCGGCAGGCGGCCCAAGCGGCGATGGGCGGCCTCGTACGCGGCAAGATCGCCGGCGGCGAGCGCCGCCCCGAGAACCGCGGCCTGGCGAAATGCCAGCGCGAGGCCTTCGCCCGTGACGGCGTCCACCGATCCGGATGCATCCCCGAGCAACGCGATCCGGCCTCTCGTCACGGTCGTCAATTTGGTGGACATCGAGATTGCGCCGCGTTCGCAGCCGATCGGCTCCGCGCGCCCCAGGCGCTTGGCAAGTCCGGGAAAAAGCGTCGGCAGGTCGGACATGCGTGCTTCCGGCCCGCTGCGAACGATGGCGATGCACACCTCGTCGGCTCCAACCGGCGTGACATAGGCCTGGCAATGCTTATGCCAGTAGACTTCCACGAAGTCGGTCCACGGCTGGATGCGAAAATGCCGGCGCAACCCAAGCCGTCGCGGGCCGGTCCATGCGGGATGCAGGCCGGCCGATCGGCGCACGCGGGAATGATAACCGTCCGCCCCGACGATCCATCGGCATCGCACCGTTCGGCCGCCGACTTTGACTCCTGCAGGATCGAGCGCGTCGACCCGGGTTTGCCAAGCCGTGACAACGCCTGCCGATCTCGCATGCTCTGCAAGAAGGCGATGCAGCAGCGTCCGGCGGATGCCGAGGCCGGGGGGCCCCGGAAAGAGCGCTTCGGCCGCGTGCTCGTCGTCCAGGAATCGAATGCCGCGAAAGCGCAACCCGTGCTCGGGCCCCAGTTCCACGCCCATTTCGCGCAGCGCCGCGACGCCGTCGGGCATCACGCCTTCGCCGCAAGCCTTGTCGATCGGCGGCCGCGCCCGGTCGGCCATGACGACGGCCAAGCCGTTCCGCCGCGCCGCGAGCGCAGCCGCCAAGCCGGCCGGACCGCCCCCGATGACGAAGACGTCGGTAGCGTCGGGCAGGTCGACGGTCACCATCGCACCAGAATCATTTCCGAGCAGAACCCGGGGCCCATGGCCAAAATCACGCCATAGGTATCAGGCGCCGGTCGGTGCTTCATCAGCACGTCCTCCAGCACGAGGAGAACCGAGGCCGAGGAAAGATTGCCGAACCGCTTCAGGCACTCCCACGACCGCTCCAGATCCCGGTCGCGCAGCTGCAGGCTTTCCTGAATGGCGTTGAGCACCTTCGGGCCGCCGGTGTGGATCACCCAGTTGCCGATGTCGGCGCGGACCAGCCCAAAATCGTCGAGGAATGCGTCGACGCTCTCGGCGAGGTTTTTCTTGATGAATTCAGGCAGATGCGGCGACAGCACTATTTTCAGGCCGTTTTCCGATATGTCCCAGCCCATCATAGCCTCGGAATCCGGATAGAATTCCGAGCCCACGCCCAGGATGTGCGGGCCGCGACGCGTCGCGGTGCGCAAATTCATCGCTTCATGACGAACCGCCGTTTCGCCCCCCGTCACGATCGCGGCCGCCGCGCCGTCGCCGAACAGTCCGGCGGCGATCAAGTTGGCCGTCGACAAGTCGTGGCGTTGCAGCGTCAAAGAGCAAATCTCGACCGCGAGAATTGCCGCGTTTTGCCGCGGATAAGCCCTTATGTAATCCGCCGCGCGACTCAAGCCGATCGCGCCGCCTGCACAGCCGACCCCGAAGATAGGCGTCCGTTTGATGTTTGACGGCAGCCCCATGCGATTGATCAGGCGAGCATCGAGCGATGGGCTTGCGATCCCGGTGATGGACACGACGAAAAGTGCGTTGAGATCGCGGCGGGATATCCCGGCACGATGCAGCGCCTCATCGATGGCGCGGACCCCCAGCTCCTCCGCCGCCTCGAGCCAGGCGGTATTTGTTTCGCCCCATGACGCAAACTCGGAATACCGCTGCATGGGAAAGGCCAGATGACGATAATCTACCCCGACACGCGAGTGGAGACGGTCAAGCACGTCCGGATTGCCCAGCTTGTCGTCCCAATAAGCCTTCAGCGCCGCCGTGATGGCTTGCTGAGGAAACCGATGCGCGGGCATCGCGCTCGCGACCCCGGCCACTCTCACCGGCCTCGATTCGCTCCGTCGCAAAGCAATATCGTCGATCGACGCACTTTCGAGGGTCATGCTCATATGGACCTCATAACGCGTGTTGCGATGCCGAGCGCCTCGGACCAAAATCCGCCGGAGGTGTGCATCAGGTTCACGACCTGCTCCACGGCCGAAACAAACCGGTCGAGCTGAGAGTCGTCGACCACAAGGGGCGGAGAAACCTTGAGCGCCATGAAGTTGTTGCCGCACACCTGAGTCATGATGCGGTGATCCCGGAACAGGCGCATCACCAGGATCTGCCCGAACAGCGCCGGATGGATTTTCGCAAACGATTCGAACGCCAACCGCAGCTTCAGCGAACGCGGCGCCTTGAATTCTATTGCATTGAACAGGCCGAGCCCGCGCACGTCGCCGACCATCTCATATTTCGTCAGCCGCTCGGCGAGCGTGCGGCGGAGGCGCTCGCCCGCCGCGGTCGCGCGCGCCCCCAGCCGCTCCTCGTCGAG
The DNA here is from genome assembly GCA_035948495.1 of Xanthobacteraceae bacterium. Lineage (GTDB taxonomy): Bacteria > Pseudomonadota > Alphaproteobacteria > Rhizobiales > Xanthobacteraceae > AP-16. The sequence continues at coordinate 21,767 of DASZJC010000486.1, forward strand.
GACGTCGAGCGCGGCGAGGCCGGCACGCATCGCCAAGCCGTTCTCGCTGAACGTCGAGGTGTGAACCAGCGCGCGCCTGAGGGAGCTGTAGACCGAATCGCAGACCGCGTCCGACATCAGCACCGCGCTGCTCGGAACGAGTCCGCCGCTCAGCGCCTTGGCAAGAACGACCATGTCGGGCTCGACCCCGAAGTGGTGCGCGGCGATGAACGGTCCGGTCCGGTAGAGACCGGTTTGCACCTCGTCGAGGACAAGCAGGGTCTTATGCCGGCGGCAGAGGTCTTGAACCGCGCGAAGGTACCGTTTGGGCGGCACGACGACCCCGCCTTCGCCCTGGATCGGCTCCAGGATGAAAGCTGCAAAGGATTGGGTGGCGAGCTTGCGCTCGACGTCCTCGATGTCGCCGTAGGGAACGAATTCCGCCCCGGGCAGCAGCGCGCCGAACCCCTCGCGCCAAAAGTCGTTCGACATCAAGGACAGCGCGCCGCAGGTGAGCCCATGGAAGCCGCCGCCCGCGCAAAGGATGCCGGCACGTCCGGTGTGGGCGCGGGCGAACTTGATCGCCGCCTCGATGCCCTCGCTGCCCGAGCTTGCGAAAAACGCCTTGGCGAGGCGGCCTCCGGCCAGCCGGCAAAGCCTCGCGGCAAGCTGCCCGGCGAGATCGGCAACGTGATTTTGCAGCATCGCCGGTCCGTTCCTGTCGAGCTCTTCCTTCACGGCCTGTACCACGCGAGGATGATTGTGCCCGACGTTGTGAACGCAGTAGCCCGAGTTGAAGTCCAGGATGACCCGTCCGTCGGCGGTATGAAGCTCGGCTCCGCTGCAGCGCACGTAGTTGACGTTCATCTGCAATACGTCGAGCAGCCTGACCCATTGCGGATTGACGTAACGGGCGTAGAGGTTCGCGCCGGCGTCGATGCTGGCCGCCTGCAACATGGCAATCTCCTCAGCCGTGCTCGGCCGCGAGACGACGCGGGCCGTTTGCTTTTCGGGTCATCGGCCTCATCCGCGCGCGGGCGCTTGCGCGGTTTTGGCGTAGGTCGCGCTATCGATCAGCTGCCAGTCGTAGGAGTCGGCGGCAATCGTGTCGAACGGCGCCAGCATTTGCGCGGTGGTCGGGTTGGCGTATCGGCGAAGATGCGCGAGAACGCCTTGCCAGCTGCCGCCGAAATCCTCCTTGTACCACCGGTAGATCGAAGAGACCGTGAGGCCGGCACGCTCGGCCCGGGCGCCTCGCGGATGATTGACGTAGAGCCGCGCGCCGCGATCGAGCATGGCTTGCAGGTTTGCCGCGGCAAAGGGAGCCGGCATGAGCGTCGGGCACCCGATGGAAGCGCAATTGACCGCGTAATGCACGCGGTTGTCCTTGAACAGCGGCCGCAGGATGCGGTGCTCGATGTCGTCAAGCCCGAGCGCTTCGCCGTCCACCTCGGCCAGCTTGGCCTGCCACGGCCCCGAACCGCCAGTGATGAAATCGGGAAGCAGCGAGCCGCCGAGCGAGATCTCGCGGATCGATGTCACGGGGTAATGGTCGAGCACGACTTTGACCGTGATCGCGTTGTAAAGATTGACCCAGTAGGCAAACTGCTCCGCCCGGTTCAACCCGTCCACCGCGACCCTGGACGTGGTCTCGATGTATCGGGCCAGGGCCTGCCGGTCGGCGGCGGACGCCTCGCCGAAGCGCAACCGGTTGATCCCATCCGGCTCCGCGACCAGATAGCGGCGCAGGAACAGTCCCCAGCCCTGATGATCGACGACGACCTTGGAGGCCGGGTCGTTCGCCGCCCACTTCTGCCATGCCTGGGCGGTCGGAGCCGAAAGTCCGGGGCGCGTTGCGACGGAACCGGCGATCAACGCGAGGCCGCCGGCGAGGACGGCGCGGCGTGGAATCGAGTTCATGCGCATGCACCTCATCCTCATCCGTCGTTGTTGATCGGCGGTCCGACGATCACGACCGCGAGCGTCTGCTAGAGACCTTCGGCGTCGTAATTTCGGCCGACGGCAGCAGCTCGAATCGTCGCTCGATCAAATCGGCGTCATCGAATTGACGCCGGCCGACCAGCGCCGTCGCGTGCCGTCCCCATTCGCGCATGGCGCCGGCGCTTTCGATGCCGAGCGGCCAGGTGACAAGGCGCTCGACACGATCCGTGCCTGGCACGAGGCCGTCAGGCCCGAAGGCGCTCCGCGTCCCGTCGACGGTCGGAAGGGTTCGCAGTTCACCGTCGTCGACCATCGCGTAAGTCACGCCCGAGCCGCCCGTGTCCGGGCGAACGTCGATAAGATAATGACTGCGGCTTGTCAGACGAACGAGGACGCGCTGCGGCGCCTCGATGGCCGGCAGGGTGCGCGGCACGAAAGCCCATTCGACCTCCGGGTCGGGCGGCGGTATCGGCTTTAAGCGCGAGGTTGGAAAGAACATGTGGTAGCAGCCGCACAGGTGAATCGAATCGTAGACGAGCGGCCGTCCGGTCGCGTCCAAGGTCACGCGGAAGACGATCCCGTCGAGCGTTCCCGACAGCGGATCGACCGGACCGCTCCGCGGCCGCTCCGGAAACCAGATCATATAAACCAGCTGCGCAAGCGTGCGCCCGCCGTAGCGTGTGAACGCGAGCCGGCGATAGGCGGTGGGGCGCGAAACGTCCACCTCGGGGGTTTCGCCATTGCCCCAGCGCAGCGGCCCGAACCGATCGTACGCGCCGGTGGTTTCGATCTCGAAGATCGGCGCGAAAGTCGCGAACAGAACTTCGCTGTCGCGCTCGCTGAACTGGGGAATGCCGAGGGCGTCCGTCTTTGTCTTTGACAGAATTGACGCAATGCGCGGCGCCGGCGCCGACCGGTCCGGCGGCTGGTAGCGGATGACGTTCGGTTGGTCCGCCGCCCCCGCTGCGGTGCGCTCGAACATTGCGGCTGACTCGTTCTGCCATCCCTTGGCAAACGCGAAGAACGGCACCTTGACGGCAGAGTAGAGTCCGACGGTGCGTTTCCACTCGGCGTAGTCGTCGGGGACCTGGGCGCGCTCGACCAACAGCTCACGCCGCGAAGCGCTCGCCGCGTCGCGTGCCGCGAGAGCGACCGCACACCGCTCGGTCCGTGCCGCCGCGTCCGAGCGGCCGTTCGCCCCCAGCGTTGCCAGCCGGGACGGCGGCAGGTTCATCAACTCATAGCCGCGGGTCCGCGCGTCGAGTTCGCGCAGACGCTTCTGCCATGCGGCAAACGCGATCGGGTCGCTCTGCGCCCGGTCGCGGAACGACGCCAGGAAACGGTTGACCCGCAGATAGGGAAATCCAGGAACGCGGTGGGCCTCGGCGTCCCGGACGCCCGCGCCGTCGATGGCCTCGTCGAGCTTCGCGAACCAGCCGGCACACCCTTCGACGTCGACCGACTGGATTTCCGGATCGGCTCCGGCCGCCCCCTCGATCGCCGCGCAACCTGCCATCAACAGCATGGCCGCCGCCGCAGGCAGCAGTCCCAAGCCGCGCATGTTCCGCCGGGCGTTATACGACCGGGCGGCTGCCTTGGGCCGGAGGTTCGAATAGTCCGAGCCCGCGGGGGCAACCCGTCGTCGCCGCATGCGTATCGCCGCCGACGCGGTCGCCGGTGGCGGCGCCGAGAGCCGCGTGCCGCTCGTATCGATTGTCATCCCCGAGCCTTGGCCCCCCGGCCGCGCCGGCACCCCTGAGCACGCCCTATGTTTACGAAAAGAGCCGGTCCCTCTTCATAAGCGCGCTTCCAGTCATGGGAGATCGACCTGACGGCTCCCTGACGATGGGGCGGTAAGAAAAAGGCACGCCCCTCAAATTGCCGGTTTTTGCGGCGGTTCAACGGCGAAATTGAGGTCCGACGGGGGGCCTTGCCGCAATCCATGGCACTTTGTGTTCGGGTTTCCGGCGAATCGTCCCGTCCGCGAGCGCTAAGTCGGCAAGCCGCCCCTTTCGAATTGCAGGGTGAATTGCGCGCCGCCTTCCGGCGCATCGGAGATCGCCACGCTGCCGTGAATGGCGGACATGACTCGGCGGACGATCGCCAGACCGAGGCCCGCTCCGTGCGTGCTTGCTTCGCCTTTCCAAAAGCGCTCAAAAATCTTCTCCCGCATGGGCGGCGGAATGCCCGGGCCGGAGTCGCGCACCTCGACCGAGGGCGTCGCCGTCACCCGAATGCGCACCACTCCCCCGGCCGGCGTGTGATGCAACGCGTTCTCCACCAGGTTGCTCATGGCGACCGCGACGACAAAGGCATTGCCTCGAATCAGGACCGATCCCGCCGGCGCCTCGACCTCGAGATTCTTACCGCCCGAAACCGCGATGACGCCGAGATTTTCCGCAACCTCGCGCGCGACCGCACACAGATCGACGGGTTGATCGAGCGGAACGTCGAGAGTTTCCAGCTTGGCGACGAGCAGCAGCTGACTGACGATCCGAGTCATCAGGTCCACGTCGTAACGCAGCTTCTCGGCTATCCCTTTGTCCTTCATGACGTCGATGTTCGCCGACAACACCGCCAGCGGCGTGCGCAGCTGATGCGCCGCATTGGCATTGAATTCGCGCTGGCGCTTGAGCCCCTCGTCGAGGCGGTCCAAGGCGCTGTTCACGGAACGAACCAGCGGGAGGATCTCCTCGGGCACGCCGGCGCGGGGCAGCCGCAGGTCCGAGTTGCCGGGATCGATTTTCGCCGCCGTCGCGGATAGATCGTGCAGCGGCGCAAGCGCCCTCCTGACCGTGAACGCGCTGATCGAAAGAAGCGCGATGAGGAAGGGAATTCCCAGCCAACCGCCATCCGCGAAGAATTCGTTGAACACCGCCGCATTCAGGGATTGGACGTCGGGAGCGGTCTGTTCCACCTGGGTGATGAACGTCTGCTGTCCGACGACGGTCCGGTACGCCGCGCCGATCGTGCGGGCGTCCTCGCCATTCTCGTATTCGTAGGAATGGTGCTTTGCCGGCGCAATGAAGTACGGCAGCGGGCCGATACGCCGGCCCGAGCTGATTACGATCCGTCCCGCGTCGTCGCGAACGGCATAGCGATATCTGCTGCCTGGGCTGTTATAGCCTTCCAAAAGCTGCGGCGGCAGCTCGACTTTGACGGAGCCGCTCGGGTCGAGCGATATGAAATTAGATATTTCCTCGGCCTGACGCACGAGCGATCTCTGCCGCAAATAGGTTTGGACGTGGCTTTGTTTCAGGTACATCCATCCGTACCCGACGGCGGCGGCGAGCAGGGTCGTGAGCGTGATGCGGCCGATGATGCGCGAGGAAAGGGACATGCGGTCACTCGGTCAGCAGGTAGCCGACGCCGCGCAGGGTGTGGATCGCCACGGTCGCCTCGATCCGCTCCAACCTTCGCCGCACGCGTGAAATCAGCGCTTCGATGGTGTTCGGCGTGATCTCGTCGCTGAACCCGTAAACCAAATCCTCGAGCAACCGCTTCGGCACGACCTGATCGGCACGGCGCATGAGAAGCTCGAGCGCGTCCAGCTCGCGCCGCGGAATTGCAACGGTTCGTCCGCCGACCTTGAGCTGCCGGGCCGCGCTGTCGAGCGAGACATTGCCGATGTCGATGGTTTGGCCGAGGGGCCCACCGGGCCGACGCAGCAGCGCCCGCAGTCGAGCGGCAAGCTCCTTCATCGCGAACGGCTTGAGCAGGTAATCGTCGGCGCCGCGGTCCAGCCCCGCTACGCGGTCGTCGATGCCGTCGCGCGCCGTGAGCACCAAGACCGGCGTTCGCGTCCCCGCCTCGCGCAGGTCGGAAATGACGTCAAGGCCGTCGCGATCGGGGAGCCCGAGATCGAGGACGATGGCGTCATAGGCGATGCTTCCCGCTGCCGCGAGGCCATCTCCCGCCGTTGAAAATAGGTCGACGCCGAAACCGAACCCGGTGAGGCCGTCGACGATCGAACGGGCAAGGCGCGGATGATCTTCGATAAGCAGGACCCGCATGGATCAACGTCAGATTGGCAAATCGTGATGAGATTAAGGCAGCATCGGGCAGCCTTCGCGAAGCTGGATTGAAAATCCCCGTCTCAGCCCGCCATCATGACCGCCGGGCTGACGAGGGAGAAGGTGACGCCGAGGAGGATGAGACAAATCAAGAGCAAAAGCGCCACCCGGAGCTGCCGTGGAGGAACACCCGATGGCGTTTACGCGGAGACAAACGGCGAGGCAGAAGGTCAAGATCGCCGTGCCCTTGAGGCGCTGTCTTGTGCACCGTCGGCGCCGGTTCCTGCTACCGCACCACGACGGCGTCGTAGATGTCCTCTTCCTGCGCCGTATGAATGCGCACGAGGGCCTCAATCGCCTCGATCACACGCTGGGCATCGCGAATGAGATAACGGTCGATTTTCTCCGACGGCAGGTCCTCAACCACGCGCGCGAGCAGGCGGGCGAGGTGCAGGATCTCGCGATGCGCCCGACTCATGGCGGAAAGACCGTGGCCATCCATGAGAGCCTTCGCGAGCCGCGGATAGACGCTGCCCTCGTCGTCGCGCTCGTGCGCGACGACCTGCTCCTGGACGACCGCGTTCGCTTCCACGATCAGCACCGCCGCGCCCTCGGGCGCAATATCGTCGAGCGCGTCCGCGATGGATCGCAGCCGGTCGAGGCTGCGAATGAGCGCCACGTGGTCGTGATGCATCTCGCGTCCGACCGCCGCTGGGATGGTGCGCCGGACGCGGCCACGCGCCGGGTTCAGGGCGCGTAGGGCATTGAGGATCACCACCACGTCGATCACTTCCTGGACGATCGCCGCCGGCACCGGCGCCAGCCATCCGGCCGTCGCCGCCAGCATGGCGAGGGCCGACAGGCTCATGCCGACGACGATGCTCTCCACGGCGATGCGGCGCGCACGTTGCGCGATCGTAATAGCATCGCCGACCCGATCGAGGCGGTCCGCGAGGATTACGACGTCCGCCGCCTCGGACGAGGCGCTGGCG
>DASZJC010000487.1:0-4400 GCA_035948495.1 Xanthobacteraceae bacterium
GCAGGCCACGCCACGCTCAAGGTGTTCATGACCTACGACCGCATCCGGGTCGACGACGAACAGCTGCTCGACGTGCTCGCGGCCGCCAAGGAGAACGGTGCCTTCGTGTGCGTGCACGCCGAGAACCACGGCATGATCACCTGGATGGTGAAGCGGCTCCTCGCGCGCGGCTATACGGCGCCGAAGTATCACGCGGTGAGCCACCCGCGCATCGGCGAGGCGGAGGCGTTCAACCGGCTGATCAGCTTCGCCTCGTTTCTCGACCAGCCGGTGATGATCTTCCACGTGTCGAGCGCCGAGGGTGTCGAAGTCATCACACGCGCGCGCGGGCAGGGGCTCAAAGTGTTCGCGGAGACCTGCCCGCAATATTTGTTCCTGAGCGCCGGCGATCTCGACAAGCCCGGCATGGACGGCGCCAAATGGATCTGCAGCCCGCCCATGCGCACGCCGGCCGACCAGGAGGCGATCTGGGGCGCGCTCGAGCGCGGCGACCTGCAGGTGGTTTCGTCCGACCACGCACCCTATCGGTTCGACCAGAGCGGCAAGTTCATCGCCGGCCCCGCGCCCAACTTCAAGCAGATCCCCAACGGCATGCCCGGGCTCGCGGTGCGCATGCCGCTGCTGTTCGACGCCATGGTGTCGAAGGGACGCCTGGGGTTGGCAAAATTCGTTGAGCTGACCGCCGAGGCGCCGGCGAGAATCTATAACCTCGCCGGCAAAGGCACGATCGCGGTCGGGGCCGACGCGGACATCGCCATCTGGGACCCGAACAAGCGCGTCACGCTGACCGCCTCCGGCATGCACGATCTCGCCGGCTACACGCCGTACGAGGGGCGCGAGGTCGTGGGCTGGCCGCAGACGGTGCTCAGCCGCGGCCGCCTGATCGTTCACGACGGCCAGCTGTTGGCCAAGCCGGGGGAGGGGCGGTTCCTTGCCCGCGCGGCGGGCGAGGCCGCAAAAGGCACCGGCCGCATGGCGCCCGAGTTCGACCCGGCACGGAATTTCGGGGCCAAGCTGATGTAGCGCTCACGTCAGGCGCTCGGCCGATCGGTCCGGCGCATGTGACACATCGCCAAGGCCCTCGCCCCAGCAACGGAATAGATGCAAGATCGCGGTGTTCGTCAAACGGCGACAGCCATCAGGGAGGAAAGTCATGCATCCAACGACGTTGCGATTTGCCGTGCTTGGATTTGCCTGCGCTTTGGCCGTTGCGATGGGAGGGCCGGCCGGGGCGGAAGTGGTGAATCTCAAGGCCACCATGAACGCCGGCAGCGAAGTGCCGGCGACCTCGAGCAAAGGCACCGGGACGGTCACGGCGACCTACGACACGGCCAGCAAGAAGCTCTCCTGGAAGGGCAGCTACGCGGACCTGTCGGGCCCCGCCACCGCGGCGCATTTCCACGCCGGCGAGCCGGGCAAGAACGGTCCTGTTGCCGTCCCCATCGCGCCCAACACGAGCCCGTTCGAGGGCTCCGCCACGCTTACCGACGCGCAGGCGGCGGATTTGCTGGCGGGGAAATGGTACGTCAACGTGCACACGGCGGCGAACAAGGGCGGCGAAATTCGCGGCCAAGTGACGAAATAAACGAGCCTGGGCGAGGCAACAAAAATTGCGCCGCGCTCTCGAATGGGGGCGCGGCGCGGACGCCGTTGAATGAAGGCAGTTGCCATTGCGGCTTTGACCGGCGCGCTGGTTGCGGGCGCCGCCCTTCTATCCGCCCGGCATGGGCACGCGGCGGCCGCCGTCGACCGGGCCGCTGCCCAAACCGTCGAAGTCAGGATGCTCGAATACGAGTTCATGCCGAGCGCGCTGCACGTTCGCCACGGGGTGCCGTACCGGCTGCACCTGGTCAACGCGGGAAAAGAGGGTCACGACTTTACCGCGCCGGATTTCTTCGCCGCGGCGCAAGTCAACAATCGCGAAGTGCTCAAGGACGGGAAATCGATCTACCTGCGCCCGGGAGAGACCGCCGACATCTATTTCATCGCGCCGGCCGCGGGATTGTTTGCTCCGCGCTGCGCCGATCACGATTGGGCGGGGATGACCGCGACGATCATCGTCGACTGAAGGTCGATGAGGCATTCGCGACGGGGCTGTGTCACTCCGGCAGAGCTAGCGCAATGCCGCGCAGGGCGTCGGCGCGCGCCGTTTCGTCCGTCATCGACTGCGCGAGCGCGAGCGCGTCGCCGACCTTGCCGGCGCGTGCCAGCGCCTCGGCAACGCCGCGCACCGCGTCGGTGCGCGATTGCTCGTCCTTGATCGATCGCGCGGCGGCAAGCGCCGCGTCGGCCTTGCCGGCTTTCGCCAGCGCGGCGGACAGGTCGATCAACGTTCCGTCGCGCCGATCCTCGTCGCTCATCGCCTGCGCGAACCGCATGGCCGCGTCGCCGTTGCCGGCCGCGGCTTGCGCCACCGCGATGCCCGCGAGCACGGCGTCTCGCCGGACCGGGTCGCCGATCGAGCGGGCGACCGCGAGGGCGTCATTCTCGGCGCCGGCCTTGGCTTGACCCTCGGCGGTCGCCGCAAGGGCGTCGTCGCGGGCGCGGCCGGCCTCGAGCGGGCGGGCGATTTTCAAGGCGTCGGCAAACTTGCCCGCTTTCGCGTACGCCGCGGCAATGGCGGCGAGCGCCTCGGTGCGACGTTCGGGGTCATTGATGGGCTGCGCGGCGCGCAGCGCTTCCGGAATCTTGTCCGCCTTCGCCAGCGCATCGGCGACGTCGCCGCGCGTGCTGTCGCGCCAGTACTCGTCCTTGATGGACTCGGCGAGCCGCAGCGCGCCTTCGCCGTTGCCGGCCGCGGCTTGCGCCGCCGCAATGCGGCCGAGCGCAGGATAGCGCCAGAACGCATCCGTGATCGACTGCGCCACCGCGAGGGCCTCGGGCACGTGCCCGGCCTTTGCCTGCGCTTCGGCAATGGCGAGGATAGCGGTGGTGCGCGAATCCTCATCCTTGATGGAGTGCGCGACCTTCAGCGCCTCGGCCACGTTGCCGGCCTGCGCGTCGATCGCGGCGACGTTGCCGAGCGCCTCGGCCCGCGTGCCCTCGGCCGCGATGGATTGGGCAAGCGTCAGCGCGTCGCCGATCTCGCCCGACTTTGCCAGCGCGGAAGCCAGCCCGCTGAGCGCGCGGTCGCGCAGTTCCGGGTCCAGGATGGGTCGCGCGAGCCGCAAAATCAGGTCCTTGTTTCCGGCCTTAACCTGCGCATCGACGATGCCGTCGAACGGAAACGGCAGGCCCTTGACGGACGCGGCGGCCGTCAGCGCTGCTTCAATATTGGTCGTGGTCGGTTGCGCCAGCGCGATGGCGCCGAGCGCCGCAGCGCGCATGGCGACATCCCCGATCGACCGCGCGGCGCTCTGGGCCGCCTCGATCTTGCCGGCCTTTGCGTTCGCCTCGGCGATGCTGGCGAGGGCGGCGTCGCGCGAACGCCCCGGGCTCATCGATTCCGCAAGCGTCGCGGCTCCCGCAAAATCGCCCTCCTTCGCCTGCGCCGCGGCGATGAGGCCGAGGGCCTGCGAGCGGCGATCGCTATCCTGGATGGCCTGTGCGGCGGACAGCGCCTGCGCGATCTTGCCGTCCTTCGCCAGCGTTGCGGCGATGTCGCCGAGCGCGCTGTCGCGCCACAACTCGTCCGTGATGGATTGCGCTAGGCGCAGGCCGTCGTCGATCCTGCCGGCCCCCACCTCGATCGCGGCGATGGCGCCGAGCGCCTGAGCGCGCGCGCCTTCGTCCTTGATCGCCCGCGCGGCTGTGAGCGCTTGCTCGAGAACGCAGGCTCGCGTCGGTGCGCCGGCACAGGCTTGCGCCCGCGCCGGCCCGGACGCGGCGGCAACCAACAGAGCCGCGATGAGAGCGCGCGCAAGCATCGCGGCTATTGGCGTCTCGCGAGCGGGCACGCGTCAGGCGATGCGCGGCGAGGTTAGCCGCCCGTGCGCTGCCCGCTCCAGGTTCCGGCACAAGGCCCGTTCTGGGTGGAGCCGCGGAAATAGCCCCCGCCCGAACTGGTTGACAGCCGGCCCGAGCCGACACCACTGCCGTTGCTGCTCGATACGTGGACGTAGACCGCGCCTTTGGGGCTGACATGGCCGGAGACGCGGGCGTCGCCGCCGTAGTAATAGACGTTGCCGTTTCGGATCTGCAGCGCGTAATTGTAGGTGCCGCCCGCGCAGCCGCCGCTTCGCCCGGACACGGTCACGCTCCAATTCCCGTCATAGGGGGAGCGTGCCTCGGCGCCGCCCGCGAAAGCGAGCACGCACGCCGCTCCCATGGCGATCGTCGTAAGCCTCAAGGCAACCATGCTGATCTCCTCGTGCAGGGTGGTGGGAATTTGTCGGCGCCGCAGGCAATCAGGTTCACAGGCCGCGTCAATGGTTTTGTGAGTTTGCGCCGGCGCCTCGGTA
>DASZJC010000488.1:0-7411 GCA_035948495.1 Xanthobacteraceae bacterium
GGGTCGGCAGGCCGGCGACGTCGACGTTCTCCTTCACCACCACCGGCACACCCGCAAGCGGCAGCGCGGCGAGGTCGTCGCGGTGCTGCAGTGCATCCGCCTCGCGAAGCGCTTCCGCGTGACGCACTGCGGACAACGCGCCGAGGCGTGGATTCATCTCTGCGATCCGTTGCAGATGCGCTTCGACCACGCTTGCCGCTCGCACGGCACCATCGCGCACACTTGCGGCGAGGGTGGTCGCGCTCCGCTCGAACAGATTCTCCTCAGCGGGGATGGAGCGGACGGTGGTCGTGGTCAGGCCCTCGAGGCTGTGGCGATCTCCACCACGTCGATCTTGCCATCGGCATACATCGCGCGCAGCAATTTCTTGTCCTGCTTACCAACGCTGGTCTTGGGGAGCTCGACCACGAACGCCCAGCGCTCGGGCAGCCACCAGCGCGCCACCTTGTCCTGCAGGAAGGCGCGCAGCTCGTCGGGAGTTGCAGCCTCACCGTCTTTGAGCACCACCGCAGCCAGCGGCCGCTCCTGCCATTTTTCGTCGGGCACACCGACCACCGCAGCATCCGCCACCGACGGATGGCCGACGAGCAGGTTCTCCAGCTCGACGGACGAGATCCATTCGCCGCCCGACTTGATCACGTCCTTGGAGCGGTCGGTGATCTGCATGTAGCCGTACTGGTCGATGGTTGCGACGTCGCCGGTGTCGAAGAAGCCGTCCGGGTCGAGGATGTCGCCGCCCTCTTCCTTGAAGTAGGCCTTGGAGACGCACGGCCCGCGCACCTTGAGGCGCCCGAACGTCTTGCCGTCCCACGGCAGCAGGCGGTCGGAATCGTCGACGATCCGCATCTCGACGCCGAACGGGGTCTGGCCCTGCTTCTGCTGGACGTCGAGCCGGGCCTCGCCGGTGAGGCCGGCATATTCCGGCTTGAGGGTGCACACGGTGCCGAGCGGGCTCATCTCGGTCATGCCCCAGGCGTGGATCACCTCGACGCCGTAGACGTCCTGGAACGCCTTGGTCATGGCACGCGGGCACGCCGAGCCGCCGATCACCACCTTCTTGAGGTGCGGAAGCTTGCCGCCGTGCGCCTCCAGGTGCTGGAGCAGCATGAGCCAGACGGTCGGCACCGCCGCGGTGCACGTCACCTTGAATTCGTTGAGCAGCTCGTAGACCGAGGCGCCGTCGAGCTTCATGCCGGGCATCACCATCGTGGCGCCGGTCATCGGCGCCGTGAGCGCCAGCGACCACCCATTGGCGTGGAAAAACGGCACCACCGGCAGGACCACGTCGCGCGAGCACAGTCCGATCATTTCCGGCTGGACCGCGATGAGCGAGTGCAGCACGTTCGAGCGGTGCGAATAGACGACGCCCTTGGGATTGCCGGTGGTGCCCGAGGTGTAACACATGCCGGCCGCGGTATTCTCGTCGAAGCTCGCCCATGTGAAATCGCCGTCCGCCTCGGCGATCCAGTCCTCGTAGGCGACCGCGTTGCGCAAGGTCGTCTTCGGCATGTGGGCGGCGTCGGTGAGGACGACGTAGCGCTCGATCGACTGGAGCTTTTCGGCGAGCTTTTCCAGCAACGGAATGAAGGTCAGGTCGGTCATCATCACGCGATCTTCGGCGTGGTTGACGATCCACACGATCTGTTCGGGGAACAGCCGCGGATTGACGGTGTGGTAGATCGCGCCGACGCCGAGAATGCCGTACCACGCTTCGAGGTGCCGCCAGGTGTTCCAGGCGAGCGTCGCCACCCGATCGCCTTGGCGGATGCCGTCCCGGCCAAGGCGCTGGGCGAGCTTGAGCGCGCGCGTGCGCAGCTGCGGATAGGTGATGGAATGGATCGGGCCTTCGATCGAGCGCGACACGACGCAACGCTCGGGGTGGTTAATGGCCGCATGATCGATCACGCGATGGCACAGCAGCGGCCAATCCTGCATCAAGCCCAGCATCGTTTTCCTCCGCAGTCGGCTCTGTCCGAGCCTGTTGCTCTTGCGATGGGGTGTTTTAGCGGGTCTCGGGAACCTGGCCAAGCAGGCCTCGCCCGGCGGAGGCGCGAGGGCCTTCCGGTTTCTCGGAGTCCGGGTCAAAGGGTGCTACGAGAGCATACGAATCGAGGGCAGACATGTCCCAAGGCATGCGTTCCCCTCACTTGCCTGAACCGGCCGGCGCGGTTGGGGCGGTCAGCCCGTTGCAGCCGCTGAGCGCCTGGTCGACGGCCGGGTGGGCCCTGCTGGCGCTGTTCGCCTGGCTGGCGACTGAAGCGGTCGTGCTCATTGCGTTTCTCGTGCGCTGGTTCGCCCTCAATCCCGGCATTCCGCTCGACGTCGATAAAGTCGCCCACGACGGATATCTGGTCTCCCTCGCCGCGATCGCGTCCATGGCGGTCCAATGCGGCGTGGTAGCGCTGGCCATCCGCCGAACGGGCCAGCCGGTTGCCGCATATCTCGGCCTCGCCCGCCGCCCGCGCGCCCGCGAGGTGGTGTTCTGCGTCGCGACCGTCGCGGTGATCCTCGTCGCCTCCGATCTGCTGTCGTGGCTGATCGGGCACGAGCTGCTGCCGCCGTTCATGGTCAAGGTCTATGAGGCGGCGCGCGACGCAGGCGCGCCCGCGGTCCTGCTCCTGCTGCTTGCCGCCGTGGTGGCCGCGCCGATCGGCGAGGAAATCCTGTTCCGCGGCCTCCTCTTCCCCGGCTGGGCCGCGTCGGCGCTGGGCGTCACCGGCACGATCGTGCTGACCTCGGCCATCTGGGCGGCGATCCACGTGCAATACGACTGGTTCGGGATCGTTCAGGTCTTCTGCCTCGGCCTCCTGTTCGGATGGGTCCGCTGGCGGAGCGGATCGACCCTTCTCACCATGCTGATGCACGCCGTCTGCAATCTTGCCGCGACGATCGAGACGGCGGTCATCATCGAATGGCTGTCGTGACCTATGCCGGGAGGTTTGACGGTCACGCCGTCTTGGCCTGGCGCTCCACTGCCGCGCGCGGCTCGATCGGCGTTGCCGCCTTGAGGCCGAGGAGATCCTCCATCAGCTTCGCGCCGGCGAGCACGCGCGCCTCGGCGCGCGACGGCGCCACGACCTGCAGGCCGACCGGCAGCCCTTCGGCGGTGAACCCGCACGGCAGCGACAGCGCCGGGCAGCAGGCGAGCGTGATCGCATAGGCGATCGCCAGCCATTCGACGTAGTTGTCGAATTTGTGGCCGGCGCATTCGGCGAGGTAGCGCTGCTCGACCGGGAACGCCGCCACGATCGTCGCCGGCGTGAGCAGCAGGTCGTAGGTCTCGAAGAACGCGAGCATGCGCGCCGTGAGCGCAACCCGCTGCGCCTCGGCGCGCTCGATATCCGCCATCGTGAGCTTCAGGCCCTCCTCGATGTTCCACACGATCTCGGGCTTGAGCAGATCGCGCTTGGTGCGCAGCAGCGCCGCCTTGGTCATGCAGAAATCGAGCGCGCGCAGCACGTGGAAGCACGCGTGCGCCTCGGCGAGGTCGGGATGCGCGTCCTCGACCACGACGCCCTCCCGGGCGAGGCGCTCGGCCGCCGCGCGGGTGATGCGGGCCACCTCCGGATCGACCGGGGTGATGCCGAGGGTTGCCGAATAGGCCACCCGCCGCGGCTTCGCCTGATCCTTCATGGCCTCGCGGAACGGCCGGGCCGGAGCCGGCAGCGACAGCGGGTCGGCCGGGTGCTCGCCGGTCATGGCATCGAGCAGGAGGGCGAGGTCCTCGACGGTGCGGGCCATCGGTCCCTGGACCCCCAGGGTGCGGTCGATCTTGGCGGCGGGCGTGCGGGCCACCCGGCCGATGCTCGGCCGCATGCCGACGATGCCGCAGAAGCTTGCCGGATTGCGCAGCGAGCCGCCGGTGTCGCTGCCGTGCGCCACCCAGGCGGTGCCGGACGCGAGCGCCGCCGCCGCGCCGCCGGAGGAACCGGCCGCCGACCGCGCCAGGTTCCACGGATTGAGGGTTGCGCCGAAGACCTCGTTGAACGTGTTGGCGCCGGCGCCGAACTCCGGCGTGTTCGACTTGGCGTAGACGGTGCCGCCGTTCGCCTCCAGCCGCTCGACCAGGATGTCCGAGCGGGACGGCACGTGGTCGGCGTAGATGGGCGAGCCTTGGGTGGTGCGCACGCCGGCGACCGCGACCAGGTCCTTGATCGGCACCGGCAGCCCGGCGAGCGGCCCGCGCTCGGCCACGGGCAGCCGCATCAGCCGGTTGGCGTGCGCCCGCGCGCGGTCGAAGCACAGGGTCGGCAAGGCGTTGACCTTCCCGTCGACCGCGGCGATGCGGGCTTCGAGCGCGTCGAGCAGGTCGTGCGGCGTCACCTCGCCGCGCCGCAGCAGGTCGACGATCGTTACGGCATCCGCCTTCACCAGATCGCTTTGGCTTGGCATCGGCGTTCCCCCCTGCTCTATTGCGGCCAGCTGCTTTACGTCCGCGAAAGACCGAACCCATGCCGCTCAGCAACCTTGCCGTCCGCGACATCGAGACCGTGGTCCATCCCTACACCAATCTGGCGGGTTTGCGCGATACCGGACCGCTGGTGATCGAGCACGGCAAGGGCGTGTTCGTGCACGACAGCGACGGCAAAGCCTATATCGACGGCATGGCCGGGCTGTGGTGCGTCTCGCTCGGCTACGGCAACGAGGAATTGGTCGAAGCCGCCGCCGCGCAGATGCGCAAACTGTCCTTCGGGCACCTGTTCACCGCCAAGAGCCACGACCCGGCGATCGAGCTTGCCGAGAAGCTCAAGGAAATCGCGCCGGTGCCGATTTCGAAGGTGTTCTTCTGCTCCTCCGGCTCCGAGGCGAACGACAGCCAAGTCAAGCTCGTCTGGTACATGAACAACGCGCTCGGCAGGCCGAACAAGAAGAAGATCATCGGCCGCCTCCGCGGGTATCACGGCGTCACCGTGGCGGCGGCCTCGCTGACCGGGCTGCCGAACAATCACCTCGACTTCGACCTGCCGATCCGAAACATCCTGCACACGAGCTGCCCGCATCACTATCGCTTCGCCCGGGACGGCGAGAGCGAGGAGGAGTTCGCGACGCGGCTTGCCGCCGAGCTCGAGGAGCTGATCGTCGGGGAGGGACCGGACACGGTCGCCGCCTTCATCGCGGAGCCGGTGATGGGGGCCGGCGGCGTGATCGTGCCGCCGCGGACCTATTTCCCGAAGATCATGGCCGTGTGTGCCAAGTACGACGTCTACATGATCGCCGACGAGGTGATCTGCGCGTTCGGCCGGCTCGGGACCATGTTCGGCTCGCAGGCGCTCGGCTTCGCGCCGCATGGGCTGTCGATCGCCAAGGCGCTGTCGTCCGCCTACGTGCCGATCGCGGGCGTGATGGTGCCGGAGAGCATGTACCAAGCCTTGCTGGCGGAAAGCCGCAAGGTCGGGACCTTTGCGCACGGCTTCACCTATTCAGGCCATCCTGTCGCCGCGGCAGTCGCACTCAAGACCCTTGAAATCTACGCACGCGACCGCGTCATCGAGGCTGCGGCCGCCAAGGCGCCACAGTTTCAGGCGCGTCTCCGTGCGCTCGGCGACCATCCGCTGGTGGGCGAGGCGCGCGGCCTCGGCCTTGTCGGCGCGCTGGAACTGGTTGCCGACAAAAGGTCGAAGCGCTCGTTCGATCCGACTCAGGGCGTCGCCGCGCGCTGCACACGCTTTGCCGAGGAGCAGGGCCTGATCGTCCGCTTTGTGATCAACGACACGGTGACGCTGTCGCCGCCGCTCGTCATCACGCCGCAGGAGATCGACGACCTCTTCGACCGCCTCGGCCGCGCGCTCGACCGCACGTTGGATTGGGCCAAGCGCGAGCAACTGCTGGCCGCATAGAGGCCAGCTCCATTCTCCTGGGCTGGACGTAAGGCCGTGCCCCCGGATCGCGTCCGGCGCCGGCTGCTATGAGGCTACCAAGCCGTTTGGCGATCGGGAGTGCCGCCCGTCAGCGCCAGCCGCGCGGAGGTATCGCCGCTTCCGGGCGCCAAGACCACCACCGGCGCGCCGACCTTCGCGCGGTTGTAGAGGTCGATCGCGTCCTCGTTGGTCATCCGGATGCAGCCGGACGAAATGGCCTGGCCGATATATTCCGGCTGGTTGGTGCCGTGGATGCGGTATTGCGTATCCCGGTTGCCCGCGAAGAGGTAGAGCGCCCGCGAGCCCATCGGGTTTTGCGCACCTGGCGGGACGTAATTCGGAAGATTGCCCAGCCGTTGCTTTTCGCCTTCCGTCGGCACCCACCCCGGCCATTCTTCCTTACGGCCAATCTTGGCGACGCCGGACCACGCCTGGGCCTCCTCGCCGACCGTCACGCCGTACCGGATGGCCTTGCCTTGCGGCAGCACGTAATAGAGGTAGCGAGCATCTGAATCGATCACGATCGTCCCGGGCGCCTCGCGGCGCTGGTAGCTCACGATGTGGCGCTGATATTGCTCGGGAATCGTGGCCTGCGCATAGGGCGCGTGCGCCAGCAATTCCTTGTCGCGCGGCTTCATGCTGGCTTCCGAGGCCGGCTCGAGGGTCGACTGCATGCAGCCACCCAGGGCCAACCCGATCGCTGCAATTAGGACGAATGTGGGCTTGCGAATCGACATCGTCTGCTCTCCCCCCGCGTATTCCGACGCAGCGCAGTAAAGCTAGTTAAACGAAACAAGCCGTTATTTCCAGGCTCGGAACCCCGTCCGCGTGCAAGTTATCCGGCAACTGTGGCAAGAATGTCGCAGTTTCGGCGGATTTCCACCCGCCGCAGTTCCCCCTGACGGCGCCCATGCCCCCTCGCGGGCAGCCGCGACGCCGCTAGCTACCACGTTCTTAACCTTAGCGAATCGGCAATGCCGCCGATTAACGCCGCCGAAACTGCGTCGGCTTAGAGCTTTGGCCCAAAGCGACTGCCGCTCGACCAGGCCGACGTGGACTCGTCCAGTTCGGCACCTCGTTGGCAGCGAAGGCAGCGCGTGGCGGCGGCGGACATGCATCGCGTTCTGACATGGCTCACGCTCGAGCGCGGCTGGCCGCCCGTCGTCCTCACCGGGTTCGTCTGCCTCCTCGCCGGCCTGTGCCTGGCGCAAGTCCTCGTCCGCCGCAGAGCGGCCGGCCGCGCCGCCCGCGAGCACAACGTCCTGCTCGACACGGCGCTCAACAACATGTCCCAGGGCCTGTGCATGTTCGACGCACAGGCGCGTCTCGTGGTGTGCAATCGGCGCTACATCGAAATGTACGGGCTCTCGACCGACGTCGTGAAGCCCGGCTGCGCGCTGCGCGATCTGCTCCGGCACCGGATCGAACGCGGCAGCTTCTCCGGAGATCCGGACGGCTACGGCGCCGAGCTGCAGCAGGCGATCGCCCGCGGGCAGACGACCAAGACCCTGGTGGAAGCGAAAGACGGCCACATCGTCGCCGTCGTCAACCAG
>DASZJC010000489.1:0-5364 GCA_035948495.1 Xanthobacteraceae bacterium
GCCGGGCTGCCTCTTGTGCGGCGCTTCGTTCCGCGCGTATGAGAGAAGGCGAAGGCATAACAATGGGTTACATGCCGGCCGGGGAACTTTCGACCGCCTACGGATGTTGAATTCGCGACGCCTCAGCCGCAGGAGAAGCACCGCGTGAAGCGAGGAAACGCCCTGGTCTGGGTCGTCGTTGTCGCGGCGGCCGGCGCGGCGCTGTGGAAACTGAGCGGGCATGATCTGTTGGGCGGCAGCAAGGGCCCGCCCCCGCCCCCGCCGGCTGTTCCGGTGATCGCCGGCACGGCCGCGGTGCAGAACGTGCCGGTCTACGTGCGCGGCCTCGGCACCGTCCAGGCGTTCCAGACCGTCTCGGTCAGGACCCGGGTCGACGGCCAGATCACCAAGGTGCTGTTCACCGAGGGCCAGGAGGTGAAGACGGGCGATCCGCTGTTCCAGATCGATCCGCGGCCGTTCCAGGCGGCGCTGGAGCAGGCGCAGGCCATGAAAACGAGGGACGAGGCCCAGCTGCAAGGCGCGCAGCTCGACCTCGAACGCTACGCCAAGCTGCTGCCCACCGGGTTTCAGACGCGCCAGCAATACGACCAGCAGCTTGCGACCGTCGGCCAGCTCAAGGGCTCGATCGCCGCCGACCAGGCGCAGATCGACAGCGCCCAGCTCAACCTGCAATACGCCGACATCCGCTCGCCGATCGACGGGCGCACCGGCGCCCGCCTGGTGGACCTGGGCAATTTCGTCCAGGCCGGCCAGAACACCGCGCTCGTCTCGATCACCCAGATCAAGCCGATCTTCGTGAGCTTCACGGTGCCGCAGGAGCATCTCGTCGACATCCGCGCCAATCAGGCGCGTAGCGCCCTCGAGGTCGAGGCCTACGCGAGCGACGACAAGACCCTGCTGTCGCGCGGCAAGCTGACCTTGATCGACAACCAGGTCGATACGACGACCGGCACGATCCACCTCAAGGCGACGTTCGACAATGCCGACGAGCGGCTGTGGCCGGGCGAGTTCGTCAGCGCGCGGCTGGTCCTGTCGATGCGCGACCAGGCGATCGTGGTGTCGGCGCAGACGGTCATGCAAGGGCCGCAGGGCGCCTACATCTACGTGATCAAGCCCGACGACACGGTCGAGCGCCGCCCGGTGCAGGTCGCCTCGACCCAGGACAATCTCGCCGTCGTCGAAAAGGGGCTTGCGCGCGGCGAGCGCGTCGTGGTCGACGGCCAGTACCGGTTGACGGAGGGCGTCAAGGTCAACGTGCGCCAGGCGGACAACGCGAACGCGATGGCGGATCCGCCGTGAACGTCTCGGAAGTCTTCATCCGTCGTCCGATCGCGACGTCCCTGCTGATGGCGGGGGTGCTGATATTCGGCATCGTCGCCTACGAGCTGCTGCCGGTCTCGGCGCTCCCCACCGTCGATTTCCCCACCATCAGCGTCACCGCGCAGCTGCCGGGGGCGAGCCCGGATACCATGGCGTCGTCGGTGGCGACGCCGCTCGAGCAGCAGTTCGCCGCCATCCCCGGCCTCGCGCAGATGACGTCGACGAGCGGGCTGGGCATAACCACCATAACGCTGCAGTTCGATCTCAACCGCAACATCGACGGTGCCGCCGGGGACGTGCAGACCGCGATCAACGCGGCGAGCGGCCTGTTGCCCAAGGACCTGCCCAGTCCGCCGACCTACAAGAAGACCAATCCGGCGGAGCGGGCGATCCTCATCTATGCGGTCTGGTCGGACGCCCTGCCGATCTACCGGGTCGACGACTACACCTACACGATCCTGGCGCAGAAAATGTCGGTGATCAGCGGCGTGTCCGAGGTCGATATCGCCGGCCAGCAGCAATACGCCGTGCACGTGCAGGTCAACCCGATGGCGCTCGCCGCGCGCGGGATCGGGCTCGAGGACGTGCACACCGCGCTCAGCAACGCGACCCTCGACGAGCCGAAGGGAAATCTCGAGGGCCGGCATCAGGTCTTCAGCATCGACACCAACGACCAGCTGTTCGACGCGCGCGCGTTCTGGAACGTCATCGTTGCCTTCCGCAACGGCGCGCCGGTGAAGCTCAAGGACGTGGGCGACGTTATCGATTCCTCGCAGCTGGCGCGCACCGCCGCCTGGTACAACGGCAAGCGCATCGAGCTTCTGCTGGTCCGGCGCGCCGCCGGCGCCAACACGCTGGCCGTGGTCGACCAGATCAAGGCAATGATGCCGCAGCTGCAGGCGTCGATCCCGCCGTCGATCCACGTCGACCTCATATCGGACCGCTCGCAGAACATCCGCGAATCGGTCAACGACGTGCAGTTCACGCTGATCCTGACGGTCGCGCTGGTGGTGCTGGTGATTTTCCTGTTCCTGCGCAACGTCTGGGCGACGGTCATCCCCAGCGTGGTGGTGCCGCTCTCGCTGGTCGGCACCTTCGGCGTCATGTACGCGGTCGGCTACAGCCTCGACAACCTCTCGCTCATGGGGCTGACCATCGCGGTCGGGTTCGTGGTCGACGACGCCATCGTGATGATCGAGAACATCGTGCGCTACCTGGAGCAGGGCGACCGCCCGTTCGACGCGGCCATCAAGGGGGCGGGGCAGATCGGCTTCACCATCATCTCGATCACGTTCTCGCTGATCGCGGTGTTCATCCCGCTGCTGTTCATGGCCGGCATCATCGGGCGGCTGTTCCGGGAATTCGCCGTCACCGTCACCACCGCCGTGCTCGTGTCGGGATTCGTGTCGCTGACGCTGACCCCGGTCATGTGCTCGCTGTTCCTCACCCGCGAGAGCCAGCACGGACAAGGCCGCTTCAACCGGGCGGCGGAGCGGTTCTTCGACTGGATGATCGCCGGCTACGACCGCGGCATCAAATGGGTGCTGCGGCACCAGTTGCCGACCCTGCTCTCCACTTTGGTGCTGATCGTGGCGACCGGGTTCCTCTACGTTTACATCCCCAAGGGATTCTTTCCCGAGCAGGACACCGGCTTCATTTTCGGCGCGGCGGAGGCGCGCCAGGACATTTCCTTCGAAGCGATGTCGAAGATCGAGAACGAGTTCGCCCAGGTCATTCTCTCCGATCCGGCGGTGTACGGCGTCGTCGGCTTCAACGGCGCCACCGGTGGGAACTCGAGCGAGAACACCGCCCGCCTGTTCGTCCAGCTCAAGCCGCTGAGCGAGCGCCACGTGAGCGCACAGGCGATCATCCAGCGGCTGCGGTCCAAGGTGGCGCAGGTGCCGGGCGCGAAGTTCTACATGCAGGCGGGCCAGGACGTGACCATCGGCGGCCGCCTGACCCAGACGCTCTATCAGTACACGCTCACCGACACTGACACCGAGGAGCTCAATCATTGGGCGCCGATGATCCAGGGCGAAATGCAGAAAGTGGCGGCGCTGCAGGACATCGCCACCGACCAGCAGATCGCCTCGCCGCACGTCGCCATCGCGATCGACCGCGACGCCGCCTATCGGCTCGGCCTGTCGATGGGCCTGATCGACCAGACGCTCTACGACGCGTTCGGGCAGCGCCAGATCGGCACCATCTACACCTCGAGCCATCAGTATAAGGTCATCCTCGAGGTCCAGCCGCAGTTCCAGGACGATCCGTCGGCGCTTTCGCGCATCTATCTCACCGCGCCGACCGGCACGCGCGTGCCGCTGAGCGCGATCGCCAAGTTCTCGACCAAGATCGAGCCGCTCACCGTCAACCATCAGGGCCAGTTCCCCTCGGTCACGCTGTCGTTCAACGTGGCGCCGGGCTATTCGCTCGGCGAGGCGGTCGAAGCCATCCAGGCGATCCAGGACCGGCTGGGCACGCCGATCACCCTGCAGGGCACCTTCCAGGGCACCGCGCAGGCGTTCCAGGCCTCGCTCAGCTCGACGCCGCTGTTGGTCGCGGCGGCGATCCTGGTCGTCTACATCGTGCTCGGCATGCTCTACGAGAGCTACATCCACCCGATCACGATCCTGTCCGCGCTGCCGCCGGCCGGGGTGGGCGCGCTGATCATGCTGATGCTGTTCCGCTACGATCTGAGCGTGATCGCGATCATCGGCATCATTCTGTTGATCGGCATCGTCAAGAAGAACGCCATCATGATGATCGACTTCGCGCTGGAGGCGGAGCGCAACGAAGGCAAGAGCCCGGTCGAGTCGATCCACGAAGCCTGCCTGCTGCGGTTCCGCCCGATCATGATGACCACCATGGCGGCGCTGTTCGGCGGCCTGCCGATCGCGCTCGGCTACGGCGCCGGCTCCGAATTGCGCCGGCCGCTCGGCATCGCCATCGTCGGCGGCCTCCTGGTGTCGCAGTTCCTCACCCTCTACACGACGCCGGTGATCTATCTTTATCTCGATCGCCTGAGCCACCGGCTCGGCCGCCGGCGAGAGCCGCCGCCGATGCAGGAGAAGGTCCCCGACCTCGCCGCGGAGTAGCGTGAGCGCGCACACGTTGCCACGAGCAACGACGTCACCTCGAGAGTGCGTGAAACATACTCGCCGTCATCCTGAGGTGCGAGCGCAGCGAGCCTCGAAGGATGGAAGCAAGCGCCGCACCTGCGGCCATCCTTCGAGACGGCCGCGTGCAAGAGCGCGCGGCCTCCTCCCCAAGGATGACGTTCTTGTTTGTTGAGCGCGCGTCTTCTTCGAGACTGGCTCGTCTCTTCGAGCCGTCTGTTTGTTGCGCCGTTACTGCACGCTGTCGGTCGCGACCTCTTCAGGCCCGGCGGCGTCCCGATGCGCCGGGGCAGGGGTCCGGGCGGTGTTGGTCACGCCGTCCGCGGCCGGCCAGACGTCGCCGGTCGGCGGCTGCGGGTTTGCCGAGAAGGTCTGGGCGTCGCCCGGCAAGAACGGGCCCGGCGCGCCGGGCGCGATCCCCACATCGCCCGTCGGCACGTCAGCAGGAGCCGCGACGGGCTGGGCGACGGCAAGGGCCGTCATCGCGATCCACGCGAGCGCGGCCGATCCCATTCTGCAATGCCATGACGACATGAGCCTTCCTGCCTTGCGGCCGATCGGGAGCGATCGACCATTTCAATTTTACGCCCTGTCATCAGCCGCATATGTGATCGGCCTCACAGAGAGACATAGATCGCTCACCCCGGGCGAAGGCCGGAGCAGCCGGTCTTTTGCGATTTCGCTGCGCGGTTGACGCAAGCGGTTGATCCCGGCGATCAAGCGCCGCTGCGGTATCTGAAAACGATCTATCCGGTTGAGTTCGCTGACGCTCGACCCGTCCTACGCGCCTACGTGGCGTCCGCGGTCGCGAGCTGCGGCCGGACCGCGGGTTTGTCCGCGGTTTTCAACGGCGTGTCGATCGGGTTTTCCACCCGGCGCGAGGAACCTTCGAACAGGGCGCTGTCCTCGACCGACAGCGAGCGATGGA
>DASZJC010000490.1:0-4508 GCA_035948495.1 Xanthobacteraceae bacterium
AGCATAACCTTTTCCGGTCTACTTTTCGGCATTTTGCTTTAGCGCCAAAGGACCATGGCCCAGGACAACCTCGCGATCGCGATCATCGGCGGCGGCATCGGCGGCTTGGCCGCCGCCTTGTCGCTCGTCAAGGCCGGGTTCGACGCGCACGTCTACGAGCAGGCGCCCGAGCTGCGCGAGGTCGGCGCCGGCATCGTGGTGAGCCCGAATGCCACCCGCATCCTCGACCGGCTCGGCCTGAGCGCGGCGCTCGCGCAGTCGAGCGTGCGGCCGGTCGCCTGGCATGAGCGGCGCTGGGACGATGGACGCACCTTGCTGCGCGTGCCGCTCGCAGACGCCGCCGTCGCCGCGTTTGGCTTCCCCTACTGCCAGTGCCACCGCGCCGACATGCAGGCGATTCTGGCACGCGCGCTGCCGCAGCGCCTGCATCTCGGCCATCGCCTGGTGGGCCTCGAGGAGCGCGGCGACCGCGTCGAGGCTCGGTTTGACAATGGAGCGCGGGTTGCCGCCGACATCGTGGTGGGCGCCGACGGCATCCATTCGACGGTGCGCCGCACGCTGTTCGGCCCTGACGACCCTCGTTTCACCGGCTGCGTCGCCTATCGCGGATTGGTGCCGGCCGAGCGGGTGCAACACTTGAACCTGGAAACGACGATGCAGCGGTGGATGGGGCCCGGCAAGCACTTCGTGCATTATTACGTGCAGAGCCGGCGGCTGCTCAATTTCGTCTGTCTGGTGGAGCAGGATACATGGACGAGCGAGTCGTGGTCCGCGCGCGGCGACGTGACGGAGGCGCGCGCAGCCTACCACGGCTGGCACCCGCAGGTGCGCGCCATTCTTGACGCGCAGCAGGAAATCTTCGTCTGGGCGCTGCTCGATCGCGCGCCGCTGCCGCGCTGGTCGGTCGAACGCATCACGCTCCTCGGCGACGCCTGCCATCCCATGCTGCCGTTCATGGCGCAAGGCGCCGCGCAAGCGATCGAGGACGGTGCGACTCTCGCCGCGGTCATGGCGCGGGACGGCACGAACGTTGCGGCGGCGCTGCGCGCCTACGAGGCCGTGCGCCTGCCGCGCACCGCGCGCATCCAGGCGCTCTCGACCGCCAGCAAGACCCGCTTCCACCTTCCCGATGGCCCGGCGCAACAGGAACGCGACGCTCAGATGGCGAGCGATGCCGCCGACTGGTCACTCAAGCAGAGCGCATGGATTTACGGCCACGATGCCGGGGTGGTTTGAGAGCAGCCCACGCGGTTTTTGTTCAACGCGTGGGCACGAGCTGCGCGCTTTGACGACCCCACGGTTTGTGCCACACTCCGTGCCCCAACGAAAACGCCCCGAGCGGGAGGAACGCATGCGGTCGACAAAAGTAATCCTCGGCGGCCTTGTTGCGCTCGCGCTGTTCGCGGCCGGTACGGCCGCGGCCGAACCGCTGAAGATCCGCGTGGCCTGGGTGGTGGGCGTGGCGAACTGGTCGTCGCTCATCCTGGAGAAGAAGGACCTCGCGCAGCATCTGGGTAAATCGTACGTGTTCGAGCCGGTGCACTACACCGGCACGCCCCTGATGATCACCGCCATGGCGACGGGGGATCTCGAAATCGGCGACCTCGCCTATTCGTCCCTGGCGCTGGCGATCGAGAACGCCGGCATGGACGACCTGCGGGTGATCGGCGACGATTTCCAGGACGGCGTCGGCGATCACTACAGCACCGAATATTTCGTGCTCAAGGACGGTCCGATCAAGACGGTCGAGGACCTCAAAGGCCAGGTGCTGGCGACCAACGCCGCAGGCAGCGCGGTCGACATCGCCATGCGGGCGATGCTGCGCAAGCACGGCCTGGAGGACAAGCGCGACTACACCGTGGTCGAAGCCGCGTTCCCGACCATGGGGGCGATGCTGACGGGCAAGAAGGCCGCGCTCATTCCGGGCGTCATCCCGTTCTCGCTCAATCCCGAACTGCGCAACGCCGCGCGGGTGCTGTTCACCCAGAAGGAGGCGATCGGGCCCACGCAGATGATCGTGTGGGCGGCGCGCAAGAGCTTCCTCGACAAGAACCGCGCCGCCGTCGTCGACATGATGGAGGACGTGCTGCGCATCGTGCGCTGGTATCTCGACCCGGCCAACCACAAGGAGGCGGTGGAGATCGCCGCGCGCTTCACCAAGCAGCCGCCCGAGCGGTTCGACTCCTGGCTGTTCATGGCGAAGGATTATTACCGCGATCCCGACCTCAAGCCGAATCTCGCCTCGCTGCAGAACAACATCGACACGCAGAAGCAGCTGGGCTTCATCAAGTCCGATTTCGACGTGAAGAAATATTCGGACCTGAGCATCGTCGAGGAGGCGGCGCGACGATTGAAGTGACGCGCCTACCCTCCCTGCGCGCTTATCCCTCCCCTGAAAGGGAGGGATAATTACGCCGTGCTCGGCTCCAGGGCCTCGGCGTGCCACGCCAGCAGGCGGCGGCGGACGAGCGTCATGCCCTTGACGAGGGCGTAGCCGATGACGGCGATCTCGACGATGCCGGCGAAGACGCCGCGCGAGTCGGCAAAGCGCGAGGCCGTCATCATGGCGCCGCCGATGCCGTAGCCGCTCATCTTCATCTCGGTGACGACGGTGACGATCAAGGCGATCGGCAGCGCCACTTGCAGCCCGGTCATGATCTGGGGCAGCGCCGCCGGCAGCATCACCTGCCACAACAGCTCGCGCTCGCGGGCGCCGAGGTTGCGGGCGGACCAGATCAGCTCGCGCTCGACGCCGGCGATGCCCGCGATGGTCGCGGTGACGACCGGAAAGATGGCGTCGAACACCACCATCGAGATTTTGCTCACGTCGTAGACGCCGAGCCAGAGAACGATGATCGGCAGGAACGCAATCTTGGGCATGGGAAAGCCGACCGAGACGATCGGGTCGAAGAACCAGCGCACCCCGGCCTTGCGCGTCATGGCGAGCCCGAGCGCGATGCCGGCAAAGGCGGCGATCGCGAAGCCGGCCAGCGCGCGATAGAGGGTGAGCGCGACGCTGACCGCGAGGTCGCCGCCGAGCGCGTCGGAGACGATGCGTGCGATGACGGCGCTCAGGGGCGGCAGCATGAAGGGCGTCACCGCGCCGCTGCGGGCGAGCGCCTCCCAGCCGAGGAGCAGCGCGAGAATTGCACCCCAGCCCGCGAACGCGCGGGCAATGCTGCGCAGCCCTGCGGCTAGTCGCGCCATGCCAGCACCCGCGCGACCAGCGCCTGGTAGGCGCGGTCGGCCGCAAACCCAAGAAGCGACACGGTCAGCACCACGGCGAACATGGCGTCGTATGACCCGTTGTCGCCGAGGAAGCCGATGAGATAGCCGAACCCGCTCTCGGACACGATCAGCTCGGCGCTGACCAGGAGAATAAACGAGAGCGCGAGCGCGGTGCGGATGCCGTTGAGCAGTTCCGGCATGGCGCTCGGCACCACCACGTCCCACAGCATGCGCGCCCGGCTCGCCCCCATGCTGCGCGCCGACCACACCAGGGTGCGGTCGCTCGACCGCGCGCCGTTGAAGGCGCCCAGCGTCACCGGCAGCATGCAGCCGAGAAAAATGAGCAGGATTTTCGAGCCGTCGCCGAGGCCGAGCCACAGCGCGGTGACCGGAATGAGCGCCGACTTCGGCATGGGATAAAAGATTTCGACCAGCGGCCCGACCGCGGCACGCACCGGCTTCCACCACGCCATGACGATGCCGAGCACGGCGCCGACGGCGACGGCGAGGGCCAGCCCGGCGGCGGCGCGGTAGAGCGAGGCGGCGCCGTTGGCGACGAGTTCGCCGCTGCGCATGAGGTCGACCCAGGCGACGAGCACGCTCGAGAGCGGCGGCAGGGCGAGCGCGGAGGCGAGCCCGAGCCGCGCCGCCGCTTCCCACGCCAGCGCCAGCAGGACGAGCGGCAGATAGCGGTGGAAGGTTTGTTTCATGTAACTCCGGCGCTTCAGTTCCCCTCCCCCCGCGCGGAGCGCGGCGGGGAGGGGTCAGGGGTGGGGGGCGATGCAAGCTCGGAGCAAAAAATAATCCCCCCACCCCGCCCGCCTGCACTACGCGTCGGCGGGCGCCCATCCCCACCGACGGGCGGGAGGGTTGGAGCAAGCTTCGCGCTCGGTGTCTCAGCAACACGGATCGACATCTCGGCATGCCTAACCGCTTCGCGGGGGAGGGATCGGAGAGTCCTGCGCCTTGATCGCCTCGACGCGCACCAGGTTCCAGATTTCATCGACCTTGTCGACGAACGCCTTGCTCTTGAAGCAATGCGGGTCGGTCTTGTCGAACCGGGTGTCGATGACCGCCTTGATGTGGCCGGGCCGCGCCGACATCACTGCCACCCGGTCGGACAGATAGACCGCCTCCTGCACGTCGTGGGTGACGAAGATGACGGTTTTCGGCGTGCGCTGCCAGATGGCGAGCAGCTCGGCCTGCATCAGGCCGCGGGTCTGCGCGTCGAGCGCGCCGAACGGCTCGTCCATCAGCAGGATTTTCGGATCGACCGCCAG
>DASZJC010000491.1:0-2467 GCA_035948495.1 Xanthobacteraceae bacterium
CGGCATCGTCATTGTGCGCGAGGCCGGCGGGTTCGTGAGCGATCTCGACGGAGGCGACGCGATGCTCGCCAAAGGCCACGTCGTTGCCGGCAACGAGGCGATGCATCGCGACCTGCTGCGGGTGCTGCAACAAGCCGCAAGCACCTGACCGCCTGGCGTCATCGTTCCCTTTCGCCGCGTCTGTGCCATATTGGCGGCCGAGCTTCTCCGACAGGTTGGCCATGGCGCACGATCTCGACCCCTTCAAGCTGTCCTCGCCCCGCATCTTTCTCGTGCGGATGCTGGTGTTTCTGATCCTCTGCGCGCTCCTCGTCGTCATTCTCTACAAACAGATATGGGCGGCGTTCCTCGCCAATCCCGGGCTCAACGCGGTCATCATCCTGGTCTTGCTGATCGGCGTCGTGCTGGCGTTCCGGCAGGTTATTCGCCTGTTCCCGGAGGTCGCCTGGGTCAACGGCTTCCGGCTCGCCGATCCCGGACTGGCGGTGGCGCGTCCCCCGGTGCTGCTGGCCCCCATGGCCACGATCCTCGGCGACCGCGTCGGCCGCATGGCGATCTCGGCGCAGATCATGCGCGGCCTGCTCGATTCGATCGCGACGCGGCTCGACGAAGCGCGCGATCTGTCGCGCTACATGACGAGCCTGCTGATCTTCCTCGGGCTGCTCGGCACGTTTTGGGGCCTGATCGAGACGGTCGGCTCGGTCGGCAAGGTGATCGACGGGCTCAAGGTCGGCGGCGACGCCGGCGCCATATTCGATTCGCTCAAGGAGGGGCTCGCCGCTCCGCTCGGCGGCATGGGGATCTCGTTCTCCTCCTCGCTGTTCGGGCTCGCCGGCTCGCTCGTCCTCGGCTTCCTCGACCTGCAGGCCGGCCAGGCGCAGAACCGGTTCTACACCGAGGTTGAAGATTGGCTGTCGACCACCGTGCGCGACCTCGGTGTCGAGGGCGACTTGCGCAATGTGGGGGCCCCGGCCGGCGAATTCCGGGTCGCCATCGAGCGGCTGAAGGAGACGATCGGCGAGGCCGGCGCGGGCAAGGCGGCGACCGCCGCCATGGCCAACCTGGCGGAAGCCATCCACGGCCTGGTCAACCACATGCGCACCGAGCAGCAGATGATCCGCGATTGGGCCGATTCCCAGGCGGAGCAGCAGCGCGACATCAAGAGCTTGCTCGAGCGGCTCGGGCGCGAGGACGTTCACAAAGTGTGATTGTGAGGTAGATCATGGCGCTGGCGCGAGCCCGCCGCGAACGCACCGTCGAGTACTGGCCGGGTTTCGTCGACGCATTGTCGACGCTGGTCCTCGGCATCGTTTTTCTGCTCTCCACCTTCGTTGTCGTGCAGTTCTATCTGTCGCAGGAAGTCACCGGCAAGGACGCGGCGCTCGCGCGGCTCAATGCGCAGATCGCCGAGTTGACCGAGCTGCTGTCGATGGAAAAGAGCGGCAAGGCGAGCCTGGAGGAGACGCTGACGACCTTGCAGGCGAGCCTGGCGGCGGCCGAGGGCGAGCGCGACCGTTTCAAGGGCCTTTACGCGGGGATCGGCTCGGGCGCCGCCGATGCCCAGGGCAAGGTCACGGCGCTCACGGGACAGCTCGACGCGGAGAAGCAAATCTCGGCGCGAGCCTTGGCGCAAGTCGAACTGCTCAACCAGCAGATTGCCGCGTTGCGGCGCCAGCTTGCCGCGCTTGAAGACGCGCTCGAAGCTTCGGAAAAGAAGGACAAGGAGGCGCAGGGGCGCATTGCCGATCTCGGCCAGCGGCTCAACGTCGCGCTGGCCCAGCGGGTGCAGGAACTGTCGCGCTATCGCTCGGAGTTCTTCGGGCGGCTGCGGGCGATTCTGGGCAACCGGCCCGACATCCGGGTGGTCGGCGACCGCTTCGTATTCCAATCGGAAGTGCTGTTCGACACCGGCTCCGCCGCCATCCGGCCCGAAGGCAAGGTCGAGCTCGACAAGCTTGCCACGGCACTCGCCGAACTCGAGAAGCAAATCCCGCCGGAGATCGCCTGGGTGCTGCGCATCGACGGCCACACCGACGTGCGGCCGATCGCGAGCCCGCAATTCCCCTCGAATTGGGAGCTGTCCTCCGCGCGCGCCATTTCGGTGGTGCAGTACCTGATCAGCCGCGGCATTTCTCCCCAGCGCCTGGTCGCCGCCGGGTTCGGCGAGTTTCAGCCGCTCGATACCGGCACGACCGAAGAGGCGTACCGGCGCAACCGGCGCATCGAGCTGAAGCTGACCGAGCGCTGATCGCCACCCTCCGGAGCGGCCCATGAGGACCTCGATCGGAGGCGCGCGCATGGAGAAGTCGATCCCGCCGCTGCCGGAACTCAAGTTCGCCGCGATTCCCGCTGCTGCGCGCGACAAGTACATGGGCGACCGCTGGAGCTACATGGAAGCGGGCCGGCCGGACGCGCCGTCGATCGTGCTGCTGCACGGGGTCGGTGCCAATTCCATGCACTGGCGCTT
>DASZJC010000492.1:0-3732 GCA_035948495.1 Xanthobacteraceae bacterium
TGGTCACGGACGTTGCCCTGAAGACCGACGCGGTGGCGGGAGACTGCAACTATGCGGCGGCCGCCCACCTCGACATCGTCGGCGAAATCCTCGACCACGATACCCCGGCGGCGCGGTTCCGCCGCGGCGTCACCACCTATCCGGCCATTTCCGACACGGCGACGCCGGTCGGCTCGCGCGAGCTGGGCCTGGTGTTCGATCTCTCCGGTCGCGACACGATCACGGTCGGTCACCTCCAGCTGGACAACGCGATCGGCGCCCATCTGAGCGCCAACGACATGCTCAACAAGCACTTCGCGGTGCTCGGCTCGACCGGCGTGGGCAAGTCGAGCGCAATCGCGCTCATCATCCAGGAGCTGTTGCGGGCGCGGCCGGATCTGCGCATTTTCATGCTCGACGCGCACAACGAGTACGGCCACTGCTTCGGCGATCGCGCCCAGGTGCTCAGCCCGCGCAATCTCAAACTGCCGTTCTGGATGTTCAACTTCGAGGAAATCGTCGACGTCTTCTTCGGCGGGCGCCCCGGGCTGCAGGAAGAGGTCGACATCCTTGCCGAGGTGATCCCGCTCGCCAAGGCGGCCTACGCGCAATACCGCGGCCCCGCCGACCGGCCCTCGGTCAAGCGCGCCGAGTACAAGAGCGGCGGCTCGATGGTGGACAACCCGCTGCCCTATCGCATCGCCGAACTGCTTGCGCAGCTCGACGCCCGCATGGGCAAGCTGGAAAACCGCGCCTCCCGCATGGTGTATCACCGGCTGATCACGCGCATCGAGGGCGTGTGCAACGACCAGCGCTATGCCTTCATGTTCGACAACGCCAACGTCGGCGGCGACACGATGGCGGAGGTGTTCTCCGAGATCTTCCGCCTGCCGCCGCGGGGCGTGCCGATGACGGTCATGCAGCTCGCCGGCTTCCCGTCCGAGGTGGTCGATGCGGTCGTATCCGTGCTGTGCCGCCTCGCGTTCGATTTCGCCCTGTGGAGCGACGGCGCCGCGCCGCTCCTGGTCGTGTGCGAGGAAGCGCACCGCTACGTCGCGGCCGATCGCAACAGCGGCTTCGGTCCGACCCGCCGCTCGATCTCGCGCATCGCCAAGGAAGGGCGCAAGTACGGGGTATTCCTCGGCGTCGTCACCCAGCGCCCGGCCGAGCTCGACCCCACGATCCTGTCCCAGTGCAGCACGCTGTTCGCGCTACGCATGACCAACGACCGCGACCAGGCGATCCTGCGCTCGGCGGTCTCGGACGCGGCCGCCAACCTCCTGGAGTTCCTGCCCTCGCTCAGCACCGGCGAGTGCCTCGCGTTCGGCGAAGGCGTGGCGCTGCCCATGCGGCTGAGGTTCCGGCAGCTCGAGCCGCATCAGCTTCCCCGCAGCGAGATAGCGCGGGACGCCGGCGTGGATTTCGAAACCAGCCTCGGCTACGATTTCGTGGCGGCGGTGCTCGACCGCTGGCGCGGCACCAGCAAGGCCGACGCCGACGCCGCGCCGCTGGCGCCGCGGCTGTCTCCGGAGCAAGGCCCCGCGTCCGCGCGGCCCGGCCTTGGGCTCGATCCCGAGCGCTTCAAGCTGTTGAAGAAGTCGCCCGCGGACCGGCCGTAGTCCGGGCAGCGAGGAACCCTCGGTCGTCGTCATCGTCCGCGCAAGCGAACGATCCAGTAAACGTCGACATCGCGATCCAATTTCGCCGACTGAGATTGCTGGATGCCCCGCCTTCGTTCGCGGGGCATGGCGAGTGATGTGAGAGTTGCTGGTGTCAGCTCCGCCGGGCGTAGCGGGGGCCGCGAATCTGCACGCCGCGCGTCTCCGGCGGTTCGCGGGCGGCCGCAAGCGTGCGCGACTCGTGCGCGACGTCGTCGCGGCGCCCGATCTTCCCGAGGAAGAGCGGCTTGGCGAAATAGAATCCTTGCGCGTAGCGGATGCGCGTGGCCGCCTGCAGGTACGCCAGTTCCTCGAACGTCTCGATGCCTTCCGCCACGACGGTCATGCCGAGCGCGGCGCTCAGGGATTCGATCGCCTTGAGGACGTTCTGGCTGCGCGGCCGGTTGTGAATGCCGGTGATGAACGACCGGTCGATCTTGATTTCGTCGACCGTGATGTCGGCGAGCGCGGACAGCGACGAATAGCCGGTGCCGAAATCGTCGATCGACACCCGCACGCCGAGCCGGCGCAGCAGCGGCAGGATCTCGGTCTGGAACTGGTTCTTGGCCAGGAACGCGTCCTCGGTCAGCTCGATCATGAACCGCTCGGCGCGCCCGGTCTCCTGAAGCGCGTGGGCGAACGACAGCATGAAGCCGATGTTGGTGGCCTGCTTGGCCGCGATGTTGATGCTGATCGTGGTGTCCGGGCCGAAGGCCTCGTCGATGTACCCCATGGCCGCGACGGTCTCGTCGAGCACCATGTGGGTTATCTGGTCGATCAATCCGAGCTCGATCGCCAATGCCACGAATTCGCTCGGGCCCTGGATGTCGCCGTTGGCGTCGCGCCAGCGGACCAGCGCCTCGAGCCCGACCACGTCGTGGCTGCGGATATCCACCTTCGGCTGGAACGCGCAGTAGAACTGGCGATCGCGGATGGCGAGCCGCAGCCGCTGCTCGCGCTCCATGCGCGCGGTGACCGCCTGCCCCATGCGCGGGTCGAAGAAGCTCGCGCCGCCCTTCACGCCGTCCTTGGCCCGGTACATGGCGGTGTCGGCGTTGCGGCGCAGCGCCTCGTAATCCGTGCCGTGCTCGGGATAGAAGCTCACGCCGATCGAGGCGGAAGTGAATATTTCGAATCCGTCGATGAGGAACGGCTGTTTCAGTCGTTCGACCAGACGATCCATGACGTCGACGATCTGCTCGCGGCTCTCGAGCGGATCGAGGATGAGGAGGAACTCGTCGCCGCTCATGCGCGCGAGGATGTCGCAGGCGCGCAGGTGGGTCGAAATCCGCTGCACGAACTTCACCAGCAGCGCGTCGCCGATCGCGTGGCTGTAGAAATCGTTGATGTGCTTGAAATTGTCGATGTCGATGAAGGCGAGGGCGAAGCGCCCGTCGCCGCGCGCGAGAATGCCCTCGACGCGCTCGCGGATGAGGCTGCGGTTGGGCAGGCCGGTCAACTCGTCATGATAGGCGAGCCGCAGCAACTCGGTTTCCGCCCGTGCCCGTTCGGTGATGTCGACCGCGCCCGCGAGCCGCAGGGTTTCGCCGAAAACCTGCGCGGTGCGCGAGGCGACCAGGAAGGTCCGCGCTCCGTCGGGGCCGGCGGCGGTTTCCACGACCGACGCCGGCGCGTCCGCGCAGGCAAGGCCGGCGTGGCCGTGGGTCAGGGCGGGGACGTGCGCGGCCGCGGCGTTGGCGAGGAGCACCCGTCCGTCCGCGGCGTCGACCCGTACGCCGACCGGCAGCAGATCGATGAGGGCATGGAGCAGATCGAGCCGCCGCTGCGCATCCGCCGCGGGGCGCCCGGCCTCGTCGATCGGGCGGACGATCGGCGCGGCGTCCGTTGCGATCGGGCCTGAGTCGCGCGCGGACCGCGTTTGCTCTTCGAACCCCGCCATCTACCTTACTCGATAACGCCCGCGAACCGGCCGAAATCGGCACGGCCATGGGCAGAGGCAACCGTCCAGGAGCGGTACGATAATGACGTCGCGCGAAAAAACGCTTAAGGCGATCGTCGAACCTCGGGCCGCGTTGCGCCAACTGCACTCACGAGTTGCGTCATGCCAAACCGTTGGTTAATGCGGGCGAATAGA
>DASZJC010000493.1:0-3122 GCA_035948495.1 Xanthobacteraceae bacterium
GATCAGCTCGGGATCGGGCGGCAGCGGGATATACTCCTTGGCGCCGGCGTGGATCGCCGCCACCGCGGCGCGCGCGTCGGTGCCGGTCCCGCAGGCGACGATCGGCACGTGGATGTGCTCGTTCTCGAGCCTGCCGACCAGGTCGCGGATGTCGATGCCGACGTCGACCATCAGCAGGTCGGCGCCGCGGCCCGAGCGCAGGACGCGCAGCGCCTGCTCGATGTCCACGGCGTGGGTGACGGTCGCGCCCTTCTCGATCGCGAGCTTGGTCGCGAGCGTCAGCTGGCCTTCGAGGGTGCCGACGATCAGGAGGCGCATGGTTGGCTCCTTCTGTTTGGCGAGTAGCGAATCGCGAATGGCGAATGGCAACTGGCGAATGTTTCTTTTGCTCTCTTCGCCATTCGCCGCTCGCTATTCGCTGTTTCCGATTTCATCACCCGCGCTCCGCCTTGATGATTTCCGTCATGGTGACGCCGAGCTTGTCCTCGACCAGCACCACTTCGCCGCGCGCCACTAGGCGGTTGTTGACGTAAATGTCGATCGCCTCGCCGACCTTGCGGTCGAGTTCGAGCACGGTGCCGGGGCCGAGCTTCAACAGGTCGGCGACGTCCATGCGCGATCGCCCGAGCACGGCGGACACCTGCACCGGCACGTCGAACACCGCTTCCAGATCGGCGGCCGTCTTGTTGACGGTCTCGAGGTCGGCGGTGGTCGCAAGGTCGGGCCGCATGGGGGCACTCGTGTCGCCGCCGTTCTGGAGATCGGGGAGCGGCACCTTGGTTTCGTTGTCAGCCATCTGTGTTGCCTCCCCCCATCCATCTATCCTTCGAACGCGGCGCGGCGGGCGGCCGCGTAGCGGTTGACCGCCTCGGCGATGGCGGCTTCGGTCGCGGCGCGGTCGCGCACGATGCCGCCGTCGGCCCATTCGATGCGGCAGTCGCCGGGCGCGATCTCCGGCTCCGCCAGCACCACCAGCCGGCCGTCGAAGCCGTGCGCCCGCGCCGTCTGCTCGAGTTGCTCGCGCGCCTGCGCGTGCAGCGCGTCGCTCACGCGCACGACCACGTGCGGCGCCGCCACCAGATGGGCGAAGCAGCCGCGCGCGAGCGCGGCGATTTCGGCAAACGGCTCGCGCGCGATCAGTTCGGGCGCGAGCTTGCGGGCCACCGCCACCGCGACTTCGACCGCTTCGGCTTCGAGCCGCGCTTCGATCGCGGCAAACCTCTGCGCCAGGTCTTCGAGCCCGGCGGCGACGCGCTCGAGCGCCGCAGCGACGCGCCGCTGCTCGTCGGCCGCGGCGGCGGCAAGCCCGTCGCGATAGGCCTTCGCCCGCGCCTCGGCGAGGGCGGCTTCATGCGCCGCCAGCGGGATCGTGCGCCGCGTTCCGTCGCTCCCCTCGCCGGCGCCGAAGTCGACGTCGAACATGAATTTCGCCCGGGCGCTCATGCGGCGACCCCAGCCGCGCGGCGGGCAGGGCTCAGAGGTCGGGGGAACCGGAGAACGCAGGAGTGAGGACGCACGACCGAACACGCGCAAGCGGCGCCCCGCCGATCCGTCCTTCGTCGCCCGTCATCCGTCATCTGACTTCTCAATAGACCAGCTCCTCGTCGGCGCGGTTCTTCGCGATCATGATCTCTCCCTTGGCGGCCAAGTCCTTGGCGAGGTTGACCAGCAGCGCCTGCGCCTCGTCGACGTCGCGCAGCCGCACCGGCCCGATCGCCTTCATCTCGTCGACCAGCATCTTGGCCGCTCGGGTCGACATGTTGCTCAGGAAGAACTGGCGTACCGCGTCGGTCGCACCCTTGAGCGCGATGCCGAGCTTGTCCTTGTCGACGTGGCGCATCAGGGTCTGCGCCGAACCGGTGTCCAGCTTGACCAGGTCGTCGAACGTGAACATCAGCTGTTTGATGCGTTCGGCGCTTTCGCGGTTCTGCTCCTCGAGCGTGGTGAGGAAGCGCGTCTCGGTTTGGCGGTCGAAGTTGTTGAAGATTTCCGCCATCACCTCGTGGGCGTCGCGCCGGCGCGTCTGCGACAGGTTCGACATGAACTCGGTGCGCAGCGTGCTCTCCACCCGCTCCAGCACGTCCTTCTGCACCGCCTCCATGCGCAGCATGCGCATGACCACGTCGAGCGCCGTCTCCTCCGGCAGGATGGCGAGCACGCGCGCGGCATGTTCGGGCTTGAGCTTGGAGAGGACGACGGCGACCGTCTGCGGATATTCGTTCTTGAGGTAGTTCGCGAGCACCTGCTCCTGCACGTTGGAGAGCTTCTCCCACATGTTGCGTCCGGCCGGCCCGCGGATTTCCTCCATGATGTTGCTGACGCGGTCGGGGGGCAGGTATTGCTGCAGCAGCCGCTCGGTCGCGTCGTAATTCCCGAGCAGGGCGCCCGAGGCGGACAGCCGCCCGACGAACTCGAGCAGCAGGGCCTCGACCGCTTCCGATTCGACCGTGCCGAGCGTCGACATGGTGACGGAGAGCGTGCGCAGCTCGTCGTCGTCGAGCAGCTTCCATACCTTCTCGCCGTGCTGTTCGCCCAGCGCCAGCATCAGCACGGCCGCGCGTTCCGGCCCGCTCAGCGCCCGCCCGGTGCCGGCGGCGGGCTGACGGCCCGCCAAGGTCGCCACCAGATCGGCTATTTCGCTCTCGGCTTTTTTGGCGGCGGCCATGGCGGGTCTTTACAGCGGGCTCTCGTGCAGCCATTGGCGGATGATGGCCACGGCCTCGTGCGGATTCTTCTGGGCGAGG
This sequence comes from Xanthobacteraceae bacterium, assembly GCA_035948495.1. GTDB lineage: Bacteria > Pseudomonadota > Alphaproteobacteria > Rhizobiales > Xanthobacteraceae > AP-16. The sequence continues at coordinate 2,745 of DASZJC010000493.1, forward strand.
TCGCCGACCTTCTGGATCGACTGGGCGTGCACCTGGCCCTGCACCTGGGCGATGTCGATCATCTTGGCGGTGTGGCTGGTGATCGTCGGCATGCCCTCGGCGAGCGCGGGGGTGGTGCCGGCCGTGGCGGTCACCAGGGCGGGCGCGGCCGGCTGAGCGGCGGGGCGATCGTCGGGCGCCAGGATGCGCCTGACCAGCGGCCGCACCACGACCAGCACGACGACGAGGCCGAGCAGGCCCATCACCACCCATTCGATCGCGCGCAGGATGTCGTCCTTGGTGAACTGCAGATACGACGTCCAGCCGGTCGGCTCCGATATGGGCGTCATCGGCGCCTCGGCGAAGCGCAGGTTGATCACCTCGACCTGGTCGCCGCGC
>DASZJC010000494.1:0-16229 GCA_035948495.1 Xanthobacteraceae bacterium
CTCGCGCAACACTGCCCCGGCGAGGCGGGCCGAGGCCTCGGCCGGCTCGGTGTTGAGCGCGGCCAGCAGGAGCGGGCGCCACAGGCGTCGATAGAGCGCGCCGTCGCAGCGCATGACTTGCGCGATCGATTTGTCCGCTCCGGCCCACAACAACCGCGCGACCGCGAGATAATCGGCCGGCTTGGTGCCGGGAACGCGCCGCTTTGCTTGGAATATCCACCACGGCAGGAGGCCCTCGCTGAGCCGCAGCGTCCAGCGTTCGCCGGTGGCGAGATCGACGAAAGCGAATTCCGCCGCCTCCGGCCCGACGAGACGTTCGCGCGTGCCGATCAGGCCCAGATAGTCGAGCGTCGCCCGGTTCCCCGAGAGAACCAGGTGATTGCCGTTGTCGATTACCATGCCGAGCGTTGCGTCGTGATAGGACCGGCACCGCCCCCCCGCCTGGTTCGCCGCCTCGTGAATGACGACGCGGTGACCGGCGGCCGCGAGCCCCACCGCGGCCGCAAGGCCGGCGAGACCGGCGCCGACGACGTGGATTTGCCCGGAGCGGGTCACAGCAGGCCGTAGCGCCCCACGATCCACAACAGCCGCAGCTTGCCGATGCCCACCTTGGGGCGCGGCGGCGCCCAGCCGCGGGCCATCAGCTTGCGCAGCAGGACCTGATAGGCCTCCGCCATCAGTCTTGGCGTGCGCACGAGCCGGCTCGGGCAGCGCCGCATCACCGCATCGGCCTCGCGGAAGTGCCCACGGGCGCGTTCGAGCACGGGCGCGATCGCGGCCGGCAGCCGCGGATGGGCCAGCACGGCATCGGGTTCCGTCGTCTCGATTCCGGCCCCGCGCAGCGCCTCGCGCGGCAGATAGAGCCGCCCGAGCGCGGCGTCCTCGTCGATGTCGCGCATGATGTTGGTCAGCTGCAGCGCGCGCCCGAGATGATGGGCAAGTTCGACGCCGTCGAAACGATCGAGCCCGAACACGTTGACGCACAGGCGCCCGACGGCGCTGGCGACGCAATCGCAGTAGCGGTCGAGCTTCGACCAGTCGGGCGCGCGGATGTCTTCCGCGACGTCCATTTCCATGCCGTCGATGATGGCCATGAAATCGGCGCGCTCGAGGGCGAAACGCTGGCGCGGCTCGGCCAGCGCCTGGAGGCGCGGCGGCGGCGTTCCGGCGTAGAGCCGATCGACGTCCGACCGCCACCGCGCCAGTTCCGCCAGCCGCGGCGGCCGCGGGCCGCCCGCATCGGCCACATCGTCGACCGCGCGGCAAAACGAATAGATCTGGAACACCGCCTCGCGCCGATCGCGCGGCAGCATGCGCATGGCGGCATAGAACGAGCTGCCCGAGGCGCGCCGCGCCGCATCGTCCGAACGGGGGTTCGACGCTGTGGTGGGTTGGGCTGTCATCTCAAACGTCTTGGACTTCTCGTGCGGCGCTCGCGGGCCGGCGTGCCGCGCGGCGGGGCAGCGCGGCCACGACGGCGGTGGCGGCAACGCAGGCGCCCTCGGGAGCATTGAGGTGCACCCGCTCGCTCAGCGGGTCGCGCCGCATCAGCCGACCCACCAGCGTCACGGCCAGCTTGTGGATGACCGACACCTCCAGGGCGAGCCGCAGGTCGTCGATCAACATGGCGAACGGCGCCGCTTCGCGCAGCAGATCGCCCGTGCGCGTCGCGAGATCGCGCACGCAGCTCCTGAGCGCCGGCGAAGCGCGCTCGGCGCCCAGTTCCTCGAGCTTTACGTTGTGGCGCTCGATCGCGTCGAGCGGAATGTAGACCCGGTCGAGCGCCCGATAGTCCCTCCCGCAGTCCTGTAGATGATTGATGATCTGCAGCGCCGCGCACAGCGCGTCGGAAGCCGGCCAGGTGCGGCGATCCTCCCCATGCACGTCGAGAACGAAGCGCCCGACCGGCATTGCCGAATAGGTGCAATAGCCGATCAGGTCGTCCCAGTCGCGGTAACGCAGCTTGGTCGCATCGGTGCGAAATGCGCTGAGCAGATCCTGGGCATGGAGCGGCGACAGATTGCGCGCGGCAAGCGCGCGACGCAGGGCCAGCGCCTCGGCGCCGGCCTTCTCATCCCCCAGCAGGCCCGCTTCGAGCCGATCGAGACGCGCGATCTTTTCCGGCGCCGACAGCGTGGGGCTGTCCGCCACGTCGTCGGCCGCCCGCACGAAGCGATAGAACGCGAGAATGGTCGCGCGATGCCGCGGCGCGATCAGCAGCGAGGCGACCGGAAAGTTCTCGTCGCGATGGGTCTTGGTGGCCGTAATCTCCGTGCTCATCGCGGTCCCGAAGCACTGACTTGAACGCGTCCTTGCAAAGGCCGCCCCGCCCGCGGACGTGTTGATAGGCCGAATCGAGGGTGAATGCTACCTGGCGCATGTTCCGGCGAAGTGGGTACCGGTTCGCCGATAAGAACATTCGCCAATCAATGCTTTCTAGTGCCGCGAACCCGAAGTTCGCATCACAATTGCCGCGAGTTCGGTTGCGAACTTCGGGTTCAAAGCGGCACTAGAATCATAGACTTGCTAGTGTCCTTCGATTCCGAAGTTCGCTTCGGAGCGCGCGGCAAACTCGGGCGAACTTCGGAATCGGGACACTAGAGCATGTCCCGATTCCGAAGTTCGCGCGCCCTTGCGCACCGACGGTAGAAGCGCATGAGGACGCCGGCTCCCACGATCATAGGGCTCGCGGGGCAATCCGCGAGCGAGTCGCCAATCTGCGCGCCAGGGGTTTGAGCAGTTGCGGGAACAGATAGATCGGGAACTGGCAAAGCGCGAAATAGAGCCAGACGAAATCGGGCAACGCGCCGCCGGTCGCCGCCAGCATCAGGCCCATGTTCCGCTGCGAGGCCATGAGCCCGAGCAGGAAGGCGCGTTCCCGACCCGCTCCGGCAAAGACCGCCGCGGTCAACCCGAGCACGGCAAGCGACACCGCAAAAGCGAGGGCGGCGAGCCCGATCGTCGCGATCGGCGATTCAATGAAGCGTGCGGCGGCATGTTCCATGACGGCCGCGACGAATACGAATACGACGAGGATGTTGACGCCGTCGATCTCGTCCTTGCGGCGGGCGATCGCGGTGGGGCCGATGAGCCGGCGGCCGACCACGGCAACGAGGGCGGACCCCGCCAATATCGCGAACAACTTCAGCCCGAGCAGCGGGGGCGACAGCGTCAGCGCCGGGCCGATGAGTCGATCGGCGAAAAAAGCGGCCGTCAACGGCGTAAGCGCGGTGCTCACCACCAGGCTTGCGAGCACAAGCGTCGCGTCGAAACCCATCAATGCGGCGAAGGCGGGCGCCGCCATCATCGGCGGGGCGATGGCCTGCAGCATGAGCGCGAGGAAGAGGTCGGGCGCGCGGGTGTCGAGCCCGATCGCGAGGCAGATCGCGCCGAACAGCAGCGGGACCGCGACCATCGTCCACGCGGTTGCCGCCAGGACGATTCCCGGCCGCCGCACATACGACCGCAGCGCCCCCGGATCGACGCGCAGGAACGCGATGCACAGCAGCACAAAGATCGCCGCGGTAACGAACGGCCGCAGCATGGCGCCGACCGGCGGCAGGGCGATGGCGATGAACACCACCGCGGCGATCGCGCGCGTACCCTGCCGGCCGAGCCATGCCAGCGCCGCTGCCGGCGCGCGGAAAACCCACATGAGGGGCTACTCCATCGTTACGGAATTGCGCGTGGCGGGGACGAGGGTGAGGAGGCGGCGACGAGGCCGCCATCCTAACGGCGGAAGACCGGGTGCGGCATACGGGTCCGCAAAAACCTCATGTTGGTTGCCGCAGTCTCGACTCGAAATTGCCACGTTTCCCCGATGGAACAAGCGCCGTTCCGGCCGGTTGCTGCCTGGCGGTCCTATTCGGCTCGGCCCCTGGTGGCCGGAAACAGGGAGACTGCGATGCCGTACAAAGCGATACTTGCGGCCGGCCTGGTGCTGTCGGCTGCCGGCGTCCTGGTGCCGGGTGCATCCGCGCAGGCGCTGTCCGGGACGCCCCAGGAACAGGCGGCCTGTCGCCCCGACGTGACAAAGCATTGTCGCGGTGTCCAAGGCGACGATGATTCCGTCTTCGTCAACTGCCTCGTCAGCCATGCCCCGCAGTTGAGCGCACGCTGTCGCAAGGTGCTAGAAGCGCACGGCAAGCTGCCGGCCCGCTAAGTCTCGACGTCGCGAAACTCCCAATGGCAAAGCTCCGTTACGCGCTCTTCCTCGTCCTTGTCGCCACTCCGGCGCTCGCCGCAAGTCCCAAAGGCGACTGGTTCGTCGGGGACAAGAGCGCCATCATTCACATCGATGCGTGCGGCAATGCGTTGTGCGGCACGGTCGCTTGGAAGAACAAGCAGGGCGGCGTCGACGAAAACAATCCGGATCCGGCGAAGCGCAACCGTCCGATCATCGGACTGCCCATCCTGCTCGGGATGAAGCCGGCGAACGACGGCCGATGGGAAGGCGAGGTCTACAACCCCGAGAACGGCAAGACCTATACGTCGCGCATGTGGCTCAAGAGCGACGACATGCTCAGGATCGAAGGCTGCGTGCTCGGCTTCCTGTGCGGCGGCGAGGACTGGACCCGCACCAAGGTCGAAACGCCCTCCGCGAGCCCGCAGCGGCCGGCGCCCGGCCGGAAATAGGCCTTCACTGCGACTCGGTCCGGCGCGGCGGCCCTATCACGTCAGGTTCGCGGCACTAGACCCTTGTACGGCCTGGAATAATTCCTGTCCGGGATCCTTGGGCGCCTCCGCTCCATCACGCACTCCGATCGCATGGAAATCGGGCCGGCCCTGTGTTTCAGTAGGCCGCCGGGGCCCAGTCCGGCGTCCCGTCGGAGCGAAGGCGACCCGGGCGTGACCGATCCAGGCCGTGAGGGCGGCTGCCGCGGATGATGAGCAAGCTCGATCCCCAGGAAGCGATGCTCGCGGCGGCGCAGGCCGTCGCGGCCGACATCGAGGCGCTGCTCGAGCGATTGCTCAGCCCGGCGCCCGAAGACGGCGAGAGCGGCCGGCCGCAGCGGCTCATCGAAGCGATGCGCTACGCCAGCCTGTCGGGAGGCAAGCGCCTGCGGCCGTTCCTCATCGTCGAGAGCGGCCGGCTGTTCGACGTGCCGCGCGCGCGCGCTCTCATGGCCGGCGCGGCGCTGGAATGCGTCCACTGCTACTCGCTCGTCCACGACGATCTGCCGGCCATGGACGACGACGCGCTGCGCCGGGGCAAGCCCACGGTGCACAAGGCCTACGACGACGCCACCGCCATTCTGGTCGGCGACGCGCTGCTCACCTTCGCATTCGACGTGCTGGCGCGGCCGGAGGTGCACCCGGAGGCGGCGGTCCGCATCGATCTCGTCGGCAGATTGGCGCGCGCGGCGGGTCTCGGCGGCATGGCCGGCGGCCAGATGCTCGACCTCGCCGCCGAAGGGCGGTTCGACGGCGGCAAGCCGCGGCTTGGCGAGAGCGACATCGGCACCCTGCAATGGATGAAGACCGGCGCCCTCATCCGCTTTGCCTGCGTCGCCGGTGGGGTGCTCGGCAGGGCGTCCGCCGCGCAAATCGACGCGCTCTCGCGCTACGGTGCCGCGCTCGGCCGCGCGTTCCAGATCGCCGACGACCTCCTCGACGTGGAAGGCGACGCCGCCGCGGTCGGCAAGGCCACCGGCAAGGATGCGGCGGCCGGGAAGGCGACGCTGGTGGCATTGCTCGGCGTCGCCGGCGCGCGGGCGCGGCTCAAGGATCTGGTTGCGGAAGCCGATGCTGCGTTGGCCCCGTTCGGCGCCGACGCGGCGATGCTCAAGGCGACCGCGCGGTTCGTTGCCGAACGAAGGACGTAAGACGGAGGTCGGATGAGGTTGATCTGTCCTGTGTCATCCGGCCTCCGACATCTGCCTATCCGTCGACCGCCTCCGTCGAGACGATCTCGATCCCGAAGCCGGCCAGGCCCACGTAGGTGCGCTTGGTCGAGGTGAGCAGCCGGATCGAGGCAATGCCCAAATCTTTCAGGATTTGTGCGCCGAGCCCGATCTCGCGCCACTGACGGGTGCGCAATTCTTCCGCGCCGCCGTCGCCCTCGTGCGGAATGGCGGTGATCGGCACCCCGGCGGTGCCGTCGCGCAAAAAGACGATGACGCCGCGGCCCTCGTGCTTGAACCGCTGCAGCGCCGCGCGAATGGGTTTTGCGCCGCCGAACACGTCGCCGATCACGTCGGCACGGTGCAGCCGCGCCAGCACGCCTTCGCCGTCGCCGATGCGGCCGTACACGAACGCCATGTGATGGACCTTGTCGAACGGCGTCACATACGCATAGCCGGCGAGCATGCCGATCTCGGTCGAGACGGGGAACTCGCCGACGCGTTCAACGAGCTTCTCGCGCGCCTGCCGGTAGGCGATGAGGTCGGCTACCGAGAGGCGCTTGAGGCCGTGACGCTCCGCAAAGGCGGTAACGCCCTGGCCGCGCATCACCGTGCCGTCGTCGTTGACGAGTTCGCAGACGACGCCGACCGGCGCGAGCTTGGCGAGCCGGCACAGATCGACTGCCGCCTCGGTGTGGCCCGAGCGCATCAGCACGCCGCCATCCTTGGCGATCAGCGGAAAAATATGTCCGGGACGCACGAAGTCGACCGCGCCCGAATTGCCGTTGGCGAGGTTGCGCACCGTAGCGGTACGATCATCGGCCGAGATGCCCGTGGTGGTGCCGTGGCGATAGTCGACGGACACCGTGAAGGCGGTTCCGTGCGGCGAATCGTTGTCCGAAACCATCGGGGCGAGTCGCAGCCGCTGCGCCGTCTCGCTCGTCAGTGGCGCGCAGACGATGCCGCACGTATGCCGGATGATGAACGCCAGCTTTTCCGGCGTCGCATGCACGGCGGCGAGCACGAGGTCGCCCTCGTTCTCGCGATCATCGTCGTCAGTGACGACCACGAGCTCGCCGCGCGCGAACGCTTCGATCACGGCGTCGACCTGGTGTTGGCCTTCGAGCACGGGAATGATCCTTGTCAGCCTGCGGGAGGCGCGAACGGCCACGTCGGGCCGTCGCCCGTCTGGCCGCGTTGACGCAGATAATGGTCGGCCATGACGCACGCCACCATGGCTTCGCCGATCGGCACTGCCCGGATGCCGACGCAGGGATCATGCCGGCCCTTGGTTGAGATTTCGCTCTCGCGTCCGTAGCGGTCGACGGTGCGGCGCGGGGTTAATATCGACGAGGTCGGCTTTACGGCGAAGCGGGCGACGATCGGCTGGCCGGTCGAAATGCCGCCGAGGATGCCGCCCGCGTGGTTCGACAGGAAGCGCGGCTTGCCGTCGTTGCCCATGCGGATCTCGTCGGCGTTTTCCTCCCCGCTCAAGGCCGCGACCGCAAAACCATCGCCGATCTCCACCCCCTTGACGGCGTTGATGCCCATCAGCCCGGTGGCAAGATCGCCGTCGAGCTTGCCGTATACCGGCGCGCCCAGGCCGGCCGGCACGCCCTCCGCGACGATCTCGATCACCGCCCCGATCGAGGAGCCGGCCTTGCGCACGCCGTCGAGATAATCGGCAAAGAACGCGGCCGCCCGGGCGTCCGGGGTGAAGAACGGGTTGCGCTCGACTTCGGCCCAGTTCCAACCCGCGCGATCAATCTTGTGCGGCCCCATTTGAACGAGAGCGCCACGCACGGTCATGCCGGGCACGACTTTGCGGGCGATCGCGCCGGCGGCGACCCGCGCCGCCGTCTCGCGTGCGGAGGCGCGTCCGCCGCCGCGATAGTCGCGCAGCCCGTACTTGATGTCGTAGGTGAAATCGGCATGGCCGGGCCGGTAGAGATCCTTGATGTCGGAATAGTCCTTCGAGCGCTGGTCGATGTTCTCGATCACGAGCGTAATCGGCGCCCCGGTCGTGACCTGGGCCCCGCTGCTCTCGTCGATGAAGACTCCGGAGAGGATCTTGGCCTCGTCCGGCTCGCGCCGCTGCGTGGTGAAGCGCGATTGGCCGGGCCGGCGCTTGTCGAGATAGGGCTGGATGTCGCCGACGTCGAGCGGAATGCGCGGCGGGCAGCCGTCGACCACGCAGCCGACCGCCGCCCCGTGGCTCTCGCCGAACGTGGTGACGCGGAACAGATGGCCGAACGTGTTGAACGACATGCGCGGTGTGGTATCCCGCGGGTCCGGGCGGGTCAAATCGCGCGACCGGTGGCACGCCGCCGGCTCAGCCGTATCGGCTCATGCCGCCGTCGGCGAAGCGATAGACGATGCCCTGGCCGATCTCGATCAACGGGGCCTCGGCGGGCGGGGCGATGCCGAGAACCGCGATGAGCGCCCGCGCGGTGCCGCCGTGGGCGACGACGACGGTGTCGCCGCCCAGCCCCCCGTACCATTCCCTCATCCGGACAGCGACCTGCGCGTAGCTCTCGCCGCCCGGCGGCACGAAGTCCCATTTGTCGCGCTCGCGCGCGGCGAGCGCCTGCGGCGCGCGCGAGCGGATGTCCCGCAACGTCAACCCCTCCCACTCGCCGAAGCCGATTTCGCGAAGCCGCGCGTCGACGCGATAGTCGCCGGGCGCGAGGCCGAGCGCGGCGCGCATGATCTCGAGGGTCTGGCGGGCGCGCTGCAGCGGGCTTGCGACGTAAGCGTAGTCGGCTGGCGCGCGCCCATCGCGCGCGAGCAGGTCGCGCAGGATATCCGCGCAAGCGGCCGCTTGCCGCCGGCCGACCGCGTTGAGCGGGGTGTCGCGCCGGCCCTGCAGCCTGCCGTCGACGTTCCAGTCGGTCTCGCCGTGGCGGATGTAATAGAGGATGGGGCGATTCATCTAAGAACGGAAAAATAAGGATGCGAGAAAGAGCCCAGGGCCGCGTGCCTAATCCTTGATGACGCTCATGTCCGGCGCGTCGGGGTGCTTCATCCCGACGATATGATAGCCGACGTCGACATGATGTATCTCGCCGGTCACGCCGCGCGACAGGTCGGAGAGCAAATAGACCGCGGCATCGCCGACTTCCTCGACGGTGACGCCGCGCCGCAGCGGCGCGTTGTTCTCGTTCCATTTGAGGATATAGCGGAAGTCGCCGATGCCGGCGGCGGCGAGCGTCTTGATCGGGCCCGCCGAGATGGCGTTGACGCGGATGTTCTTGGCGCCGAGATCGGCGGCGAGATAGCGCACCGAGGCCTCGAGCGCCGCCTTGGCAACGCCCATGACGTTGTAGTGCGGCATCCACTTCTCGGCGCCGTAGTAGGTCAAGGTCAGCAACGATCCGCCGTTCGCCATCAGCCGTTCGGCGCGCTGCGCCAGCGCGGTGAAAGAATAGCAGCTGATGTGCATGGTCTTGGCGAAATTGCCGGGGCTGGTGTCGACGTAGCGTCCGTCGAGCTCGCCTTTGTCGGAGAACGCGACGGCGTGCACGAGGAAGTCGAGCGAGCCCCATGCCGAGTCGATTGCGGCGAATGCCGCATCGACGGTCGCCTCCTCGGTGACGTCGCAGTGGCCGAGCACCAGCCCGTCGACCTCCTCGGCGAGCGGCTCGACCCGCCGCTTGAGAGCTTCGCCCTGATAGGTGAAGGCGAGGTCGGCGCCGTGCGCGCGTGCGGCCTTGGCGATGCCCCAGGCGATGGAGCGGTTGTTGGCGACGCCGATGATCAGGCCGCGCTTGCCGCGCATGAGACCGCTGGCTTCCGCCATGACCCTCCTCGTCGAATGCCACGGGCAGCACGGAAAACCTGCCAGTGCCGCGAACCCGAAGTTCGCACATGCCTTGCAGCAAGCGCCGTTGCGAACTTCGGGTTCAAAGCGGCACTGGAATCATAGAGTTGCTAGGATCCTTTTGATTGCGAAGTTGCACCAGAACGTACCACAAGAACGAGCGAACTTCGGAATCGAGACACTAGCCGGCCGTTTCCTATGGCATAGGGTATGGGGGCCATCAAGCAGCCGCGCCGACCGACCGCAGCGCGATATCGCGGGAATATGCGCAGCGGCGTCGGTGTTCAAGAAATGCGCCTCGCGTGAGCCGCCGCACGGGGAGAGGGATGTGAGTGCGTTCCGGAACAGCCTGCAAGCGGCGATCCCGGCGCTGCGGCGTTACGCGCGGGCGCTCACGCGCGACGCGGAAATCGCGGACGATCTCGTTCAGGATACGTTGGTGCGGGCATTGCGCTCCGAGCATCTGTTTCACGAGGGCGACGTGCGCAGCTGGCTCTACACGATCCTGACGAACCTCAACCGCAACCGGCTGCGCACGCTCGCGCGCCGGCCGACGCTGGCGCCGATCGAGGAAGGAGACGCGGCCGGCATGACCGGTCCGGAGGCGGGCGCGCGCGACATCGAGCGAGCGCTCTCGGCCCTGGTCGAGGACCAGCGCGCGGCGCTGCTTCTCGTCGTGCTGGAAGGGTTGAGCTATCGCGAGGTTGCCGAGGTGCAGGGCGTGCCGATCGGAACGGTGATGTCGCGCCTCGCGCGCGCACGCGCGCAACTGCGGGCTTATCTCGACGGCGAGCGTCCGCCGCTCCGCCGAATCAAGTGAGAAGGGCAAAGCGATGGTCCATCGTGATGCACCCATCCTGGAAGCCGAGCTGCACGCTTATGTGGACGGCGAGCTGCCGGCCGATCGCCGCGCGGCCGTGCGAACCTGGCTTACCTCCCATGCGGACGATGCCGCGCGCGTCGCCGCGTGGCAGGCGCAGGCGGATCTGATCAACGCGCGCTACGCCGGGGTTGCGCAGGAACCCGTTCCGCCGCGGCTCGACGTCGATCGCTTGAGCCGCGTCGATCGCCGCTGGTCGCTTCTGGCGGTTGCCGCGGTGGTCGCCGCGTTCGTGCTCGGCGGCGTCGCCGGCTGGTTCGGCCGCGAGACCTGGGCCGGCGGCATGAGCGGCATGAGGGTGTTCACCACCGACGCGATCGACGCCCACAAGCTCTACGTGGTCGAGGTCCGCCATCCGGTCGAGGTGGCCGGGACGGAACAGGCCCACCTAGTGCAATGGCTCTCGAAACGCCTCGGTTACGATGTCCGCGCGCCCGATCTCGGGCCGATCGGTCTGAAGCTCATCGGTGGACGGCTGCTGCCGGGCGCAAGCGGCGCTGGTGCGGCGCTCCTCATGTACGAAGGTCCGTCCGGCGAGCGCTTCACCATCTATTGCGCGCGCTCGGGAGCGCCGGAGACGGCGCTGCGCTACCAAGTGGCCGGATCGGTCGCGGCGTTCTACTGGGTCGATGACAACAAGGGCTATGTGGTGTCCGGCCCGGCGGATCGCGACCGGCTGCTCAAGGTGGCGCAATCGGTCTACGACCAGGAAACCGCACCCTCCGACAAGAACCGCGGGTGAGCGCGCTCCGCGCGTGGAAGATCACTCGATGTCCTTGCGCGGATCGTAGGGCCTGCGGTCGCGCCAGCCGCGCATGAGGTTTTCAAGTTCGGCATCGTGACCCTCCGGCAGCACGATCCGGGCGGTGACGAACAGGTCCCCGTGCGCGCCTTTGCCGGGCATCCCCTTGCCCTTGAGGCGGAAGGTGCGGCCGGCGCTGGTGCCCGGCGGAATGGCCAGCTCGACCGCGCCGTCGAGGGTCGGCACGCGCACTTTCGCGCCCAGCACCGCCTCGTAGAGGGTGATCGGCAGGTCGAGGCGCAGGTTCGACCCGTCGGGCTTGAAATAGGGGTGCGGCGCAATCCCGACACTGATCAGAACGTCGCCGGGCGGATTGCCGGGCAATGCCAAGCCCTGTCCCTTCAGGCGGATTTGCTGGCCGTCGGTCAGCCCGGCCGGAATCTTGACTTCGACCTCTTTGCCGGTCGGTAACCGCACGCGCTTGGTTGCACCTTTGGCAGCCTCGGCAAGCGTGATCGTCACGGCAGCGCTCACGTCCTGGCCGTGCGGCGCGGCGCCGAAGTCGGCTGTTTCAAACCGCTGATCGAACCCAGGGCGTGCGCCGGCGCCGCCGCGTCCTAACCCGCCCATCATCTCGCTCAGAATGTCCTCGAACCGGCCAAAGCCGCCGCCGGCGCGCCCACCCGACCGGCGCATCCCTTCCGGGCCCCAGGTGAAGGTCTCGAAATTGCTGTCGCCGCCAAATCCCGGGCGCCCGCCGGCGCCTGTGAAACCGTGGAAGCGCGGCTTGCCATCGGCATCGATCTCGCCGGCGTCGTAGGCCTTGCGCTTCTTCTCGTCTCCCAGCACCTCGTAGGCCGCGTTGATCTCGGCGAACTTCACGGTCGCCTTGGGATCCTTTTTGTTGGCATCGGGATGCAGCTTCTTCGCCAGCCGCCGGAACGCCTTCTTGATCTCGTCCGGACGAGCCGACTTCTGCACCCCCAAGACCTCATAGGGGTCGCGCATCCTCATGAACTCCGTCGCATGGCCGAGATAATCCCCGCCCATCATAAATGTGGGGACATCCTATCGCGACCGCAACATTCCGCCGGTCAGGGCCGCTGCAACGGCTTCATGTGGCGCACCTCCCAGCGGCCCTGATGGATGCGGCAGCCCTCGCCCTGCAGCCACGATTCGGAGTCCTTGCGGACATAGCTGGCGAGGAAATCGCGGCAGATGAATCCGTCCTGGGTGTAGGCGGCGGCAAGCGGGGTGACGGTACCGCGCGCGCCGGTTCCGGGATTCTCCCAAGGCACGCTGACATCGCCCATGCGCCCCAGCGCCTCGGCGGCGGCCGCTTTGGCAAACGCCAGGTCGGCGTCCAACGACCCCGCCGCCCTTGTTGCGGTCGGTTGGTCGTGGGCTGCGAGCAAACCGGTCGCTTCGGATTTGTCCCCGTCCCGGCTGAAGAGAGAGTCGAGCTTGTAGCTGCAAGCGGCGCTCGACAGAGCGATCGGAACGACGGCAGCAAGAGCGATGAGCCGCGGTAGGGTGGACTGCCATAGGCTCGCGCCCGGGGTTCCACTATAAGGAGGCAGCCGGAACCAGGGTTCCGTCTTCAATCCGACCACGCGAGTCTCCGTGGAATGACCGATTCGCCCCCGATTGAACGCCCGACATGGTTAACGTCCGGTGATTTTACCGAGGCCGACGAGCCCTGGCGCCTGTTTTCGGCTTGGTTCGAGGAGGCGGTGCGCCGGGAACCAGCCGACCCGAACGCCATGGCATTGGCAACCATTGACGTGGACGGGTTGCCGAACGTGCGCATGGTGCTGCTCAAGGGCGTCGACGAGCGGGGATTCGTATTCTACACCAACCGCGACAGCACGAAGGGCCGGGAACTCGAGCGCGCGCCGCGGGCGGCCCTGGTATTTCACTGGAAATCGCTCGCACGACAAGTGCGCGTGCGCGGGCCGGTCGAAGCGGTCACCGACGCGGAGGCCGACGCCTATTTCGCGACCCGGCCGCGTCTTGCCCAGATCGGGGCCTGGGCGAGCCGGCAATCGGCGCCGCTCGAAAGCCGGCTGGCGTTTGAAAAGGCGGTCGCGACCTACACGGCGAAATACCTGGTCGGACCGGTTCCGCGGCCGCCCTTCTGGAGCGGCTTTCGCGTGGTGCCGCAGGCGATCGAGTTCTGGCACGATCGTCCGTTCCGGCTGCACGACCGCATCGAGTTCCGGCGCAGCCGGCTGGGCGCGCCGTGGACGAAGACGCGGCTTTATCCGTGATATGGAGCGCCGATGCCGACCAGCACCAATCAACCGCGCCGCACCCTGCTGCTGACCGGCGCAAGCCGCGGCATCGGGCACGCGACGGTCATCCGCTTCTCCAGTGCCGGCTGGCGGGTCATCACCTGCTCGCGTCACCCGTTCCCGGAGGAGTGTCCGTGGGAGGCGGGCCCGGAGGATCACATCCAGGTCGATCTCGCCGACCCGGAGAACACGGTGGCGGCGATCGCCGAGATCAAACGGCGGCTCGAGGGCGGCCAGCTGCACGCGCTCGTCAACAACGCGGCGATCTCGCCGAAGGCCGCCGGCGGGGGGCGGATGGGCTCGATCGACACCGAGATCGACGTGTGGTGGCACGTCTTCCGCGTCAATTTCTTCGCGCCGATCATGCTGGCGCGCGGCCTGCTCGACGAACTCAAGGCCGCCAAGGGCTCGGTCGTCAACGTCACCTCGATCGCCGGCTCGCGCGTCCATCCATTCGCCGGCTCCGCTTATGCGACCTCGAAGGCGGCGCTTGCCTCATTGACCCGCGAGATGGCGTCCGATTTCGGCGCGCTTGGCATCCGGGTCAACGCCATCGCGCCGGGCGAGATCGACACCGCGATCCTCTCGCCCGGCACCGAGAAGATCGTGGAGCAGATTCCGCTCCACCGCCTCGGCACGCCGGACGAGGTCGCGCGCATCGTCTATGTGCTGTGCACCGAGACCGCGTCTTACGTGAACGGCGCCGAGATCCACATCAACGGCGGCCAACACGTGTGAGCCGCGCTTCGTCGCCGCTCGCGGGCGGCTTCTTGCGTGCGCGCGGGCGGCGGCCGACCAGGGCGGCATACTCGACGATCGGGCGCGGTCGTCCGATCAGATAGCCCTGCACCTCGTCGCACCCCTCGCGCGCCAGGAAGGCCAGCTGCTCCTTCGTCTCCACGCCTTCGGCGAGCACCGGCAGGCCGAGCACGCGCGCGAGCGCGATGACGGCGCGCGCGATGGCGGCGGATTGCCGGTTGCGCTCGACGTTCGAGATGAAAGCCTGATCGATCTTGATTTTGTCGAACGGGAACGATTGCAGATACGACAGCGACGAATACGCCGTGCCGAAATCGTCCATGGCAATGCGCACGCCGAGCGACTTGAGCCGACGCAGGATCGACACGGCGCGGGAAAAGTCGTCGATCAGCACGCCTTCGGTCACTTCCAGCTCGAGCCGGTCGGGCGACAACCCGGTCTCCAGCAGAACCGTGTGGACCAAGCCGGCGAGGTCGCCGTGGCGGAATTGGACCGGCGAGAGGTTCACGGCGATCTGCAGGGGGCGCGGCCACGCCGCCGCTTCGCGGCAAGCCGTGCGCAGAATCCATTCGCTGATCGGAACGATGAGGCCGCTTTCCTCGGCCAGCGGGATGAAGGTGCCGGGCGGCACGGAGCCGCGCGTGGGGTGCTGCCAGCGCGCCAGCGCCTCGAATCCGACGATCTCGCCCTCGACGCGCGCCTGCGGCTGGTAATGCAGGGTCAACTCGTCGCGTGCGATCGCCGATTGCAGGTCATGCTGCAGGGCGCGCCGTTCGCGCAGCTCGAGGTCCATGGCAGCGGCGAAGAAGTGGATCGCGCCGCGTCCCTCCTCCTTGGCACGATCGAGCGCCGCCCCGGCGTTGGCGAGCAACGTCGCGCTGTCGGCCCCGTCGGTCGGAAAGATCGCAACGCCGATGCTCAGCTCCGCTCGCCGCCGATACCCCTCGATATCCAACTCGCCCGTCACCGCCGATTGGACGCGACGGGCCAGTGCCGCCGCGCTTGCCGGCTGCGCTCCCTCCGACGAGATCAGCGCAAACTCGTCGGCGCCGAGCCTTGCGAGGAACGCACCCTCCGCCGCCGTGGCGAGCCTCTTCGCCACCTCGCGCAGCAGGGCGTCGCCGGCGGCGTGGCCGAACACATCGTTGACCTCCTTGAAGCGGTCGATGTCCAGGCAAAGCACCGCGAAAGCCGCGTCGGCCGCCAGCGCCCGCTCGCGCGCGAAGGAAAGCTGCTCGTTGAAGGCCGCCCGGTTGGGCAGGTCGGTCAAGGGATCGTGGTGGGCGAGATAGGCGACCCGATCTTCCGCGCGCTTTCGTTCGGTGATGTCCTCGGACAGGCCGAGCAGATATTGCGGCTCGCCGTTCTCGCCGCGGATGGCGAGTTTCTTGGTGGTGAGGATATGCGTGCCGTCGTGCGGCGTGTTGACGGCGTGCTCGACGACGAGCAACCGGTCGGGTGACTGCATGACCTCCCGGTCGCGCGCGGCGAAGAAATCGGCCTCTGCCTTCGGGAACACGTCGTGGACGCGTTTGCCCAGCATCTGCCCCCGCGGAACCGCGAATAGCGCCTCCGCGGCCCGGTTGACCAGGACATAGCGGCCGTCGCGCGCGTCCTTGACCGTGACGGTGATCGGCAGGTGTTCGAACAGCGTATCGAGAAACGTCCGGTTGCGGTCGCGCTCCATTTCCGCGCGGCGCAATTCGGTGATGTCCTCGTGGGTGGCGACCCACCCGCCGCCTTCCATGGGCTGGTTGACGACGGCGACGATGTGGCCGTCTTTCGCTTCCACCAGGGTCTTGGTCGTCTGCCCGCGGGCGATCGCCTGCTGCAGCTCGGCGCCGTAGCCGTCCGGATCTCCGGAGAAGCTGCCGCGTTCGATCCGGTGCCG
>DASZJC010000495.1:0-13853 GCA_035948495.1 Xanthobacteraceae bacterium
GTCGAACGGCGCGGTCGGCCAGATGCCGAGGATGCCGTTCGAGCCGCCGGTGACCTCGGTCCATTGGGTGGCGATCGACCAGACGATCTGCGCGAAGGCCAAGGTCAGCATGGCGAGGTACACGCCCGAGAGGCGCACCGCGAACCAGCCGAACACCAGCGCGCCGAGAAACGCGACGAGCGGCGCCGCCGCGAGCCCGAGCGGCAGCGCGACGGCGGTCCATTTGACCAGCAGGGCCGCGCCGTAGGCGCCGAGACCGAAATAGGCCGCATGGCCGAACGAGTGCATGCCGCCCGGCCCCATGATGAAATGCAGGCTGGTGGCGAACAGCACCGCGATCAGCCCGTCGATGCCGAGGACGAGCGCGTAGGGCTCATTGCGCGCGATGAACGGCGCGAGCACGAGGCAAATCGCGACCGCCGCACCGGCAACCTTGAGCGCGGTCGAGGCCGGCCTGATCGGGTCCTCCGGCGCGGCGACCGCGCGCACGATCGCCTGCGGCCGGCCGAGCAGCCCGTACGGCCGCGCGATCAGCACCACCGCCATGACGAGAAATTCGGCGACCAGCGTGAACTTGGAGAAATTCACCGTCACGCCGGCGATGGTCGCGACGCCGATGCTGATGCACAGCGCCTTGATCTCGCTGATGAGCACCGCGGCCAGATAGGCGCCGCCGATCGAGCCCATGCCGCCCACCACCACCACGACGAAGGCGTCGCTGATGACGACGATGTCGGTGAGCAGGTTCGCCGGCTCGCGCGCGACCTGCAGCGCCCCGCCGAAGCCGGCGAGCAGGGAACCGAGCGCGAACACGGCGGTGAACAGCGCCGCCTGGTTGACGCCCAGCGCCCCGACCATCTCGCGGTCCTGGGTGGCGGCGCGCACCAAGCGGCCGAACCGGGTCCTGGCGAGCGCGGCGTGCAGCACGATCAGCACCAGCGGGCCGATCACGATGAGGAAGAGGTCGTAGCTCGGCAGCCGCCTTCCGAGCACGTCGACGGCGCCGCGCAGGCCCGGCGCGCGCGGCCCCAGCAGGTCTTCCGGCCCCCACAGCCACAGCACCGCGTCGCTGATGACGAGCACCAGCGCGAAGGTCGCCAGCAGCTGGAACAGTTCGGGCGCGCGGTAGATGCGCCGCAGCAGCACGATCTCGATTGCCGCGCCGAAGAGCCCGATCAGCAGCGCGGTCGCCACGATCCCGCCCCAGAAGCCGAGCGCGCCCGCGACGTTCGACGCGATCGTCGCCGCCACGTAGGTGCCGAGCATGTAGAGCGAGCCATGGGCGATATTGATGATGCGGGTGACGCCGAAGATGAGCGAGAGGCCGGCGGCGACCAGAAACAGGCCGGAGGCGGCGGCCAGTCCGTCGAGCCCCTGGAACAGCAGCGCCTCGAGCGTCATGGCGACGGCAGCGGCGCTGATGCCCGGTCAGTCGGCGGCCGGGCGCAGCTTCTTGACTTCGGCGTCGGAGGGAAGCACCGCGGCGCCGTCGACGTATTTGAAGTCGACCATCACCGGCTTGCCGTCCTTGAGCGCGGTCTTGCCGACGTAGGCCCCCATGGTGGCCTGATGGTCGCTCGCGCGGAAGCTGAACGGACCGAACGGGCTGTCGACCTTGAGCCCGCCGAACGCCGCGACCAGCTTGTCGGGCTCGGTGCCGCCCGCCTTGGCGATACCGGCGGCGAGCGACTTGATCGTGACGTAGCCGACCACCGAGCCGAGCCGCGGATAGTCGTTGAAGCGCGCCTGATAGGCGGCCAGGAACGCCTTATGCTCGGGAGTCGTGATCGCGTACCAGGGATAGCCGGTCACGACCCAGCCGACCGGCGCCTCGTCCTTGAGCGGGTCGATGTATTCCGGCTCGCCCGACAGCAGGCTCGCCACGAAGCGGGCCTTGAACAGGCCGCGGGTATTTCCCTCGCGCACCAGCTTCGCCAGATCGGCGCCGAACAGCACGTTGAAGATGGCGTCGGGCTTGGCGTCGTCGATCGCCTGCACCACCGCGCCGGCATCGAGCTTGCCAAGCGGCGTCGCCTGCTCGGTGACGAACTCGACGCCTGGCTGCTTGCTGGTCAGCATGGTCTTGAACGCCGCCACCGCCGACTGCCCGTATTCGAAGTTGGGATAAACGAGCGCCCAGCGCTTCTTCTGTGCCGCGACGATATCGGGCATCAGCATCGCGACCTGCATGTAGGTCGATGAGCGCAGGCGGAACGTATATTTGTTGCCGTTCTGCCAGGTGATCTTGTCGGTCAAGGGCTCGGCGGCGAGGAAGAACACCTTGTTCTTGCCCGCAAACTCCGTCACCGCGAGGCCGACGTTGGACAGGAACGTGCCGGCGAGCGCGGTCACGCCTTCGCGCGTCACCAGTTCCTCCGCCACGCGCACCGCGTCGCCCGGATTGCCGCCGTCGTCGCGCGAGATCACCTCGAGCTTGCGGCCCAAGACCCCGCCCGATTTGTTGATTTCCTCGACGGCGAGATCGATGCCGCGCCTGTAGGGCTCGAGGAACGCCGGCTGGGACTTGTAGCTGTTGAGTTCGCCGACCTTGACGGTCTCCTGGGCGAGCGCCGGTACGGCCAATCCGGCCGCCAACCCGGCGGCCACAGCGAGGAGCGGGACGCGGCTGGTCATGGCTGGCTCCATTGCGAGGAACGGATGGTGCTTGATCCCGGCAATTGGTTTGTACGCAAATGGTCCGTGCGGCCCGCGTCCTTGTCAAGCCGGCCGGTCGCGCAGGCGGTCCATCAGCGACTTCTCCTGCCCGCCGTCGATCTCGATCATGGTGCCGTTGACCATGTGCATGAGCGGCGAGGCGAGCATGACGACCAGGTTCGCCACTTCCTCGACCTCGGCGATGCGGCCCATGGGGATCGAGCTCGGCGCCAGCTTGTCGGCTTCGGCGTAGGGCAGCTTCATGTCGCGCGACATGGCGGCGACGAGTCCGGCCCAGCGTTCGGTGCGCACCGGCCCGGGATTGACGGCGCAGAAGCTGATGTTGTGCCGGCCGTATTGGCCGGCGAGCGAGCGCGTGAGGTTCTGCCCGGCCGCGTTGGCGGCGCCCGGCGCGATCTCCCAGTACGAGGGCTTGACCCCGTCGTTGCCGATCAGGTTGACGACGCGCCCGCCGCCTTGGCGCACCATGATCGGCAGCACGTAGCGCAGGCAGCGCACGAAACCCATGAACTTGAGCCCCAATGCCTGCGCCCAGTCGGCCTCGGAGAGATGCTCGATCACGCCGCCCGGGGCGGAGCCCGCGTTGTTGACCATGATGTCGACGCGGCCGAGCGCGCTGTGGCCCTGCTCGACGAAATTCTTCGCGTCGGCGTCCTTGGTGAGATCGGCCGGGATGGCGACGATCTTGCGGTTTGTCTCCCTGGCGATCGCCGCGGCCGCGGCCTCGAGCGGCTCGCGCCGACGCGCGCAGATGGCGACGTCGACCCCTTCGCGCGCGAGGCCGAGGGCGATGCCGCGGCCGATGCCTTCGCTCCCGCCGGTCACCAGCGCGGTCTTGCCGTTGAGCCCGAGATCCATCACGCGCCTCCCGCCGACAAATTCGTTTGTGTACGAACAATGCTAGGCGGGTTTTGCGGAGCGGGCAAGACGCGCGTGTGTAGCCCGGATGGAGCGCAGCGCAATCCGGGGCTTGCTTCCCCGCATTCCGCTTCGCTCCATGCGGGCTACGACTCTACAAGCGTCACCGAGCGGCCTTCGCAGCCTCGCCGAACGCCTCGACTGACACGTCGTCGGCCTCGAGGCAGGCGACGATGCGGCAGGGACAGCTCTCCAGCCCCTCATAGCGCCACGGGAACGCGCCGATCAGGCAGCGCTTTCCCAGCACCAGCTCGATGTCGCCGCCCAAGTTCTCGGCGTGCAGCAGGCCTTCCTGGAACGCCCAATTGTGGAACGGGAAAATGTCGGCCGTGACCCTACGCCCCGACCGCTTGTGCGCGTACTCGAAGCGGCCGAAAAATTCCGCCGGCGCCTTGCCCTTGACCCGCGCGAACTCGGCGGCGATGTCCGGCCGCATGTGCCGGATCGAGGTGTTCATCGGATGGTCGCACGAGCCGGTGTCCATGCCGAACCATTTGATCTTGCGCTCCAGCATCCAGTGCATCGTGTCGACGTTCGGGCCGGGGTGGTAACAAAAGTAGCGGACGAGGTCCTGCTGCGGCTGGCCCTCGTAATAACGATGCCAGCCGGTGTGCAGGATCACGATGTCGCCTTGTCGGATGTCGGCCCCGGTGGACGCGATCATGTCCGGCGTGATCACCGACCAGTCCGTCACCTTGCCGGACAAGTCGACCACCACGCCGCGGTTGAACAGATAATCGAGCGGCAGCGACGCCATGTCGCCGCTCCGCCCGTCGGTCGCGTGCATCGCGCCGTCGAAATGGGTGCCGACGTGCAGCGCCGTTTCGATCCGCTGCGCCAGGATGCCCTGGGTCTGCAGGTTCTGCGCGTAATACATTTTATTGCCGGCGTATCCGACCCAGCCGGGCGTATGAACGTTCATCACGTGGGACAGGTCGACGATTTTCATGGGCACATCCTGGCATGAAAGGGGAACGGCACGGGGATCGAGGACGTTAGCAGCCGAGAAAGCGAATGTTAATGAACCGGAAAGCCGCCGCCGGTATGTTTGCGGCGCCTGCCGAAGGGGAGCACCGGCCCGCGTCCGCGGGTCGACCGCACGGCGGGCGTCGGGTATAATCGTCCCTTCTAGTGAGGAGTAATCCATGGCCCCGCGTGCCTATTGGAAAGGCTATCTGAAGCTGTCGCTGGTCTCGTGCCCGATCGCGCTCTATCCGGCGACGTCGAGCTCGGAGAAGGTGTCGTTCCACCGCATCAACAAGAAGACCGGCCACCGCCTCAAGCAGCAGCAGGTCGACGCCGAAACCGGCGAGCCGGTCGAGCGCGAAGACATCGGCCGCGGCTACGAGGTCGCCAAGGGCCAGTACATCCCGGTCGAGGACGAGGAGATCGAGAAGATCCGCATCGCGAGCACGCACACGATCGAGATCACGAGCTTCGTCAAGCGCGAGGAGATCGACGACCGCTATATCGACAGCCCCTATTACATCGCGCCCACCGACCGGGTCGGCCAGGAGGCGTTCATGGTCATCCGCGACGCGATCCGCGAGAAGAACATGGTCGCGCTCGGGCGCGTGGTGCTGACGCGGCGCGAGCACGTGGTGATGCTCGAGCCGTTCGACAAGGGCATCCTGGCCGCGACCTTGCGCTACGCCTACGAGGTGCGCGACGCCGCGCCGGTGTTCGAGGACATTCCCGACCTCGAGCTGCCCGACGAGATGAAAGAGCTGGCCGCGCACATCGTCGAGACCAAGACCGAGCACTTCGATCCGAAGAAGTTCGAGGATCACTACGAGAACGCCCTGGTCTCGCTCCTGCGCGACAAGTCGGCGGGACGGCCGGTGCAGGCGATCGAGGAGGCGGAAGCGCCGCGCGTCATCAATCTGATGGATGCCCTGCGCGCCTCCATCAAGGGCGAGGTCAAGAAGCCGGCGGCGGCTTCGACCGGCGCTCGGCGGACTGCAAAGAAGCGCTCGGCACGTTAGGAGCCATGGGCGCGGAGCTGGAGCGCGCATCCCTTAAAGGAACGGTCGCCTTCACCGGGCGGCTCGCGTCGATGAAGCGGGCCGAAGCCTTCGAGCACGTGCGCCAGCACGGCGGCACCCCGCGCCGCGGCGTCACCAAGGGCACGAGCCTGCTGGTGGTCGGCGAACTCGGCTGGCCGCTGCTCGGCGACGGCCGCCCCTCGAACAGCCTCGCCCGCGCCAAGACCTACGGCGTCGCCGTCGCGAGCGAGCGGCGCTTCCTCGAATGGGTCGGCCGGGCGGGCGCGGACGAGCAAACGCGGACCTACACGGCCGCACAGCTTTCCTCGCTCAGCGGCCTGCCCCCCAACGTGATCGAGCAGTTCGCCCAATTCGGGCTGATCGATCCGCGCGAGGGCCGCTATCGCTTCCGCGATCTTGCCGCGGCGCGTCAGCTCGCCGAATTGTTCGCCGCCGGCGTCGGGCTCTCCGTCGTCACCAGGAGCCTGCAGGACATCCGCAAGTGGCTGCCCGAGGCGGGCCTCTCGAACCTGACGCTGTTTCCGGCCGCGCGCGACAAGCTGCTGGTCGAGCAGCTCAAGGGCCGCACCGACCAGAAGGGCCAGTTCGTGCTCCCGGTCGGCGAGCCGCAGGAGAGCCCCGACGCGCTGTTCGACGAGGCGCAGGCGGCCGAGGAAGCGCGCGACGTCGCCTTGGCGGAGCGGCTCTACCGGCGGGTGATGAAGCTCGATCCCGCCGATCCCACCGCCGCATTCAATCTCGGCAACCTGCTGCGCGCGGCAGGCCGCAAGGCCGAAGCGGAGGCCGCCTACCGCGCGGCGGTGAAGGCCGACCCGGGCTTTGCCGAAGCCTGGTACAACCTCGCGGATCTCCTCGACGACCAGGGGCGCACCGCCGAGGCGATCGCCTGCCTCGAGCGCGCGCTCGCCGCCGAGCCGAGCCATTCGGATTCCCTTTTCAACCTCGCGCTGTTGCTGCAGCGGGCGGAACGGCTGAGCGACGCCTCCGTCTATTGGCGGCGCTATCTTGCGCTCGACGAGACCTCCGAGTGGGCGGCGCGCGCCAAGCGCTCGCTCAAATATTGCGAGATGCGGCTCGCCCACTCGTCTTGATCCCGCTGCGGAGGACCGACCGTGGACGCGCGTAACCGGACCAAGCCTGCGCGGGCGCGCAAGAGTCCGCTCAAGGATTACGCCGGCAAGCGCGACTTCAACCGCACCGCGGAGCCGAAGCCGCAGCCGGCGCCGAAGCGGCGCGGCAAGGCCGCGGGCCTGCAGTTCGTAGTGCAGAAGCACGCGGCGCGGCGTACCCACTACGACCTGCGCCTCGAGCTCGACGGCGTGCTCAAGAGCTGGGCGGTGACGCGCGGCCCGAGCCTCGCGGTCGGCGACAAGCGGCTCGCCGTGCGCACCGAAGACCATCCCATGCAGTACCTCGATTTCGAGGGCAACATCCCCAAGGGCGAGTACGGTGGCGGCGCCATGATCGTGTGGGACCGCGGCCGCTGGACGCCGGACGGCGATCCGCACCGCGGCCTCGACAAGGGCCACCTGCAGTTCATGCTCGAGGGCACGCGGCTCAAGGGGCGCTGGCATCTTGTGCGCATCCGGCCGCGCCCGGGCGAGCGCACCGACCCATGGCTGCTGATCAAATCCGAGGACGAGTTCGCGCGGCCGGCTGGCGCGTCCGAGATCGTCGCCGAGGAGACGACGTCTTATCTGAGCGGACTCACCACGGAAGAACTGACGGCAAAAGGCGCGTTGCGCGCCGACCACGCCGCGCGCGTCGCGGTGGCGAAAGAGCGCACGCGCGCACCGCCGGACGTCGCTCGCGTGCGCGGCGCGCGCAAGAAGCTGTTGCCGGCGTTCGTCGCGCCGAGCTTGGCGCAGACCGCCGAACGACCGCCGACCGGGCCGAAATGGGTGCACGAGATCAAGCACGATGGCTACCGCATCCAGGCCCGCATCGACGGGAGCACCGTCAAGCTGATGACCCGCACCGGCCTCGACTGGACCGACCGCTTCGCCTCGATCGCCAAGGCGCTCGGCGCGCTCGGATTGTCGTCCGCGCTCCTCGACGGGGAGATCGTGGTCGAGGATTCCGACGGCATCGCAAAGTTCGGCCTGCTGCAGGCGGATTTGAGCGCCGGGCGCCAGGACCGCTTCGTCTATTACCTGTTCGATCTGCTCTATGCGGAAGGCTACGACCTCACGCCGGCGACGCTCCTCGACCGCAAGGCGCTGTTGCACGAAATCGTCGCGGGGCTGCCGTCATCGTCTCCCGTCCGCTTCAGCGAGCATCTCGCGGAGGATGGGCCGACCATGCTGGAGCATGCGTGCCGCCTCGGCCTCGAAGGCATCGTGTCGAAGCGCGTGGATATGCCTTACCGCTCCGGGCGCAGCGAGCATTGGCTCAAGAGCAAGAGCGTGCTGCGCCAGGAGTTCATCATCATCGGCTACGTGCCCTCGACGGTCGCGCCCGGGTCGGTCGGCGCGCTGCTGCTCGGTTATCACGAGAACGGCAAGCTCATGTACGCGGGCCGCGTCGGCACCGGCTACTCGCATAAGCAGGCAAAGGAGCTACGCGAGACGCTGGAGACGATCGCCGCGCCGCGGCCGGCGCTCGGCAACGCGCTGCCGGCCGGCGCCGAGAAGGGCGTGCGCTGGGCCGCGCCGCAACTGGTCTGCGACGTGGAATTTCACGATTGGACCGCGGACCGGCTGCTGCGCCAGTCGTCGTTCAAGGGCCTGCGCGAGGATAAATCGCCCGAGGAGGTGGTGCTGGAGACGCGGCCGGAAAGCGCGACGGGCGCGCCTGAGCTCACGCATGTGCGCCTCACCCATCCCGAGCGCATCCTGTGGGAAGGGCCGGGCATCACCAAACAGGGCCTCGCCGAGTTCTACGCCGACATCGCCGAATGGATCCTGCCGCACATCGCCGGCCGGGTGCTCAGCCTGGTGCGCTGCCCGTCCGGCATCGGTGGGCAGCACTTCTTTGCCAAGCACCCGTGGCACGGGCTCGATCCGGCGGTCCGCCGCGTCGACGTGGGCGAGAAGGAGCCGATGCTCGTGGTGGAAAATTTGACCGGGCTCCTTGCGCTGGTGCAGGCGAGCGTCGTCGAAATCCACCCCTGGGGCTCGACGGCCGACGATCTCGACCGGCCGGACCGGCTGATCTTCGATCTCGATCCCGACCCGGGCCTGCCGTGGAGCGCGGTGATCGCGGCGGCGCTCGAGGTGCGCGAACGGCTGGCGCGGCTCGGACTTGAAAGCTTCGTCAAGACATCGGGCGGCAAGGGGCTGCACGTCGTATTGCCGATCGAGCCTCAAGCCGATTGGGACGCGGCCAAGGAATTCACCGGCGCGCTCGCAGCGGCGATGGCGAAGGATACGCCCGACCGCTACGTCGCCACCATGTCGAAGCGTGCGCGCCAGGGCCGCGTGTTCGTCGATTTCTTCCGCAACGGCCGCGGCTCAACCGCGGTCGGCGCCTGTTCCACCCGCGCGCTGCCCGACGCGACCGTGTCGACCCCGCTCGACTGGAGCGAACTCTCCGCGAGCGTGCGCGCCGACCACTTCCGCATCGACAACCTGCGCCAGCGCTTGGCCGTGCTCAAGGCTGACCCGTGGGCGGAGATGTTGAAGTTGCGGCAGCGATTGCCCATTCGCCGCGCGCGATGACTCACCACACCGTCATGGCCGGGCTTGTCCCGGCCATCCACGTCTTTATGCCAGCGTCTCGTATAAGTCTTTCCAGTCTGGATTCACCGCGAGAATGAGCCTGACCTTCCACGCCCGGGGCCAGTGCTTCATGTTGTGCTCACGTTGGATCGCTGTTCGGATATCATCGTGGTACTCGTACCAAACAAGCCTTTTCAACCCGTATCGTGCTGTGAATCCCTTAACCTGCCCCGTCCGGTGTTGCCACGCACGCTGCGGTAATTTGCTGGTCACGCCAACATAGAGCGTGCCGTTTGGTCTATTTGTCTGAATGTAAACCCAACCGCCCCGCATGCTGAGATTTTATAGACGTGGATGGCCGGGACAAGCCCGGCCATGACGCCGTGGATGGGTTCGCGACCCAATGCTTGTGTTTGACGTGCGCTTGCCGCGCCTCAGCTACGCCCGCTACGCAGCGCGCCGGCGCGCCGACAGCGCCGCGCCGAACGCCTGGAACAGCGCGCGGTTTATCCAGTTGCGTTGCGCGTCGTATTCCGCGTGCCATTGCACGCCGAGCGCAAACCCCGGCGCGTCGGCGATGCGGATCGCCTCGATGGTGCCGTCTTCCGCCACGCCCTCGACCACGACCCGCTTGCCCGGCTCGAGGATGCCCTGCCCGTGCAGCGAGTTCACCCGGATGGTCTCGAAGCCGAGAATCCGCGCGAAGGCGCCGCCGGGAACGAGGGTGACGTCGTGGCGGTCGGCGAAGACCACGGTCTGATCGGGATGGATTTCCCCGGTCTCGAGCCGCGGCATGCGATGGTTCATGCGCCCGGGCAATTCGCGGATCTCGTGATGCAGCGAGCCGCCGAAGGCGACGTTCATTTCCTGGAAGCCGCGGCACAGGCCGAACACCGGCACGCCGCGCGTGACGCAAGCCTCGATCAACGCGAGCGCCAAAGCGTCGCGCCGTTCGTCGTAAGGTTCATGGCCGGCATGTGGCTCCATGTTGAAGCGGGACGGGTGAACATTGGCGCGGCCGCCCGTGAGCAATATGCCGTCGACCGCCGCCAGCAACGAGTCGATGTCGGTGATCTCCGGCACGCTCGCAAACATGAGCGGCAGCGCGCCGGCGACTTCCGCCACCGCGCGCAGGTTTCTTTCGCCGGCGATCTGCGCGGGGAATCGATTTTCGGCGAGATGCGTGTTCGCGATCACGCCGACCACCGGTCTGGTCATGGCTCGGCCCCTGCTCTCCCGGCCGCATCCTTTTCGGCCTCCGCGCGAGGATGCGCAAGCGCCGCCGCGCCGCCGGCCTTCATGCCCGCAAATCCTTGAACGCGTCCTCCAGCCGCCCGAGCGCCTCCGCAAGGATCGGCCGCGCCGTGGCGAAGTTGAAGCGAAGCCAGGTCTCGCCGCCCGGGCCGAACTGCGAGCCGGGGCTGGCAAAGATGCGGGCGCGATTTTTAACCCGGGCGGCAACCTCTTCCGGCGGCAGGCCGGTGCGGGAGAAATCGACCCAGGCGAGATAGGTGGCGCAAAGCCGCATGGAGCGCGCGCCGGGCGCCGCCGCCTCGATCCGCGCGTCGAACAGATCGCGGCTCGCGGCGAGATGGGGCAAGAGCGCGTCGAGCCAAGCGTCGCCGGTGCGCCAGGCCGCCTCGGTCGCGATCATGCCGAAGCGGTTGTACGAGCCGAGGCCGCTCGCCGCGATCCGCGCGTCGAGGCGCCGCTTCAACGCCGCATTCGACGTGACGCAGGCGCCCACATGAGCGCCGGCGAGATTGAATGTCTTGGTCGCGGCGACGCAGGTGATCAGGCGGTCGGCGATCTCCGGCGCCGCCGCGATCGTGGGCGTGTGCTTCTCGCCGCCCAGCACGAGATCGCAATGGATCTCGTCGGACACCAGGATCAGGTCGCGCTCGGCGCACAAGGCGGCGAGCGCGCGAATCTCCTCGCCCGACCACACGGTCCCGCCCGGATTGTGCGGACTGCAAAAGAACACGACCTTCGTCGCCGAGGTCAGCTGCGCGCGCAGCGCATCGAGGTCCATGCGATAGCGCCCGTCGCTCTCGACCAGCTGCGCATCGAGAATGCGCCGCTCGTTGGCGAGGATGATCCTGCGGAAAGCGTGATAGGCGGGCGGGAAGACCACGACCTCGTCGCCGGGTCCGCTCACCGCCTGCAGGATGAGGCCGAGCCCGGCGACGACCCCGGGCGTCGGGCTCACCCAGGCCGGATCGACCCGCCAGCCGTGCCGGCGCGCGAACCAGCCCGCGAGCGCCTCCGCCCAGGTGCCGGTGTCGCCGTAATAGCCGTACGCCGCGAGCCTGGTCTCGACTGCAAGCGCTTCGGTGACGCCCGGCGGCGCGGCGAAATCCATGTCCGCGACCCACATCGGTATCGCGTCCGGCGCCGCGATGCCCGAGTAACGCGCGATCAGGTCCCATTTAGAGGCGTGCGTGCCGCGGCGCTCGATGACCCGGTCGAAATCGAAGGCGGGGCGGGTTCCGGAGGGCGCGTGTTCGTTCATGTCTAATACCCGCGCGCCCAGTCGATCACGTTGCGCAGCGGCTGCCCGTCGAGGTAGGCGCGCAGGTTCTCGCAGAACACGTCGATGCCGCCGTGGCGGTCCTGATCGCTGTTGTTGGAGACGTGCGGGGTGATCAGCACCTTGGGATCGGACCACAGGCGCGCCGGCGGCGGCCGCTCGAACTCGCCCACGTAGACATCGAGCACGGCGCCGCGCAGGTGGTCGCGCGCGAGCGCGTCCGCCAGCGCCTCCTCGTCGACGATCTCGCCGCGCGCCACGTTGACGAGCACGCTCCCCGGCTTCATGGCGGCGAAGCGTTTGGCATCGAACAGGCGCGTCGTCTCCGGCGTCCACTGGCAGCAGATGATCACGAAATCGCTCTGCGGGAGGAAGCGGTCGAGATCCGCCGGCCCGCCGATTTCGGCAAATCCCGGCGGCATCAGCGCGTCGGCTTCCGGGTGGCGCCGCGTGCCCACGACGCGCATGCCGGCCGCCGCGCACAGCCTGCCGACCTCGCGGCCGATGCCGCCGGCGCCGACCACGCACGCGGTCTTGCCCTCGATCAGCAGCGGGCGGTAGGCGCGGTGCTCGAACTTTCCCGCCGCGCGTTCGGCGGCGGCGTGGCGCAATCCCTTGGCGAAATAAAAGATGCCGGCCAGCGCGTATTCAGCCATGGCGAGGGTGTTGCCGGCGCCGCGCGAGGTGGTCGCGACCACGTCGCTGCCCCACAGGTCGCCGAGCAGCAGGTTGCTGGCGCCGGCGGGACGCTGGTGAAACCACTTCAGGCGCTTCGCCCGCGCGCGCAGGTCGAGCGGAAACGGCCAGCTGCCGAGGATCACCTGCGCCTCGGCGAGCAAGCGGTCGCGTTCCTCGCGGGTCCCGGAGCCGGTCGAGCGCGGTGAGAGGTAGCGCGCCGACGCGAACGCCGGCCAGGTGTCGCGATATTCCCCGTCGAACCAGCCGCCGGCCTCCGTGAGGCGCACCGCCGGATCGACCGCCTCGATCTTCGCGCGCTCGGCCGGGCTCAGGCGCACAATGCTCACCACGTCGACTGTCCGCATCGCCGTCGCTCCCGGTCCCCGCATCGTCCACGCGCAGGATCGCGCCAAAGCGCCAGCCGATAGACCATCTTGCCGGTTCGCGCTATAGCGTCCGGGGGGAGCCCGGCATGGCGTTCGAGTTCGGCGTCTTTCATGAATTTTCCCGCAGCGCAGGACAGACCGAGGCCGAGGCTTTCGCGCAAGCCTTTGCCCAGGTCGACGCCGCCGAGCGCTGGGGCCTCGATGTCATCTGGCTGGCGGAACTGCACTTCCTCCCGGAGCGGTCCGTCTTATCCGCGCCGCTGCTGATCGCCGCCGCCATCGCCGCGCGCACCAAGCGCATCAACGTCGGCATCGCCGTGCAGGTGCTGCCGCTGTGCCATCCGCTGCGGTTGGCCGAAGAGGTGGCGACGCTCGATCACGTCAGCCAGGGCCGGCTGATCTTCGGCGTCGGCCGCAGCGGCTTTGCCCGCACCTACGAAGCCTACGGCGTCCCCTATGGCGAGAGCCGCGAGCGTTTCGCCGAGGTGCTGGAAGTGCTCAAGCGCTCCTGGGCGGACGGCCGCTTCTCGTTCGAGGGCCAGTTTTACAAATATCGCAACGTCGCGATGGTACCGAAGCCGCTGCGCAAGCCCTATCCGCCGTTGCGTATCGCGGCGACGAGCCCGGACACGTTCCCGGCGATCGGCGCCATGGGCCTGCCGATCTTCGTCGCCGTGCGGCTCGGCACGCTCGAGGAACTGGGTCCCGACATCAAGGCCTATCGCGAGGCCTACCGCGCCGCCGGCCATCCGGGCGACGGTCAAGTCTATCTGCGCGTGCCGATCTACGTGGGCGACAGCGAGGCGTCGGCGCGCGCCGAGCCCGAGCAATCGATCATGCAATTCTATCGCACGCTCGCCGTGCAGGTTCAGGATTCGGCGACGCGGCCGGGCGCGCGCGCGATCGAGCGCCGCGCCGAGCGCGGTCAGGCGCTTGGGGCCGTCACCTACGAAGAGGCCTTGCGCGAGAAGGTGATCGTCGGCACGCCCGAAAGCGTGAC
>DASZJC010000496.1:0-12488 GCA_035948495.1 Xanthobacteraceae bacterium
ATGGAACGCTGGTTCACCAAGGGCTTCCGTGAGCGCGCCCCGCAGGCGGTCGCGCGGCTGAAGCAGATGGTGGTCGACACGCCGGTCGAAGGCTACATCGGCTGCGGCGAAGCGGTGCGCGACATGGACCACCGCGAGATCATCCGCAAGATCGCGGCGCCGACCCTGGTAATCGCCGGCCGGCACGATCCCGCCACCACCGTCGAGGCCGGCGAGTTTCTGCGCGACCGCATTCCCGGCGCGAAGCTCGCAGTGCTCGAAGCCGCCCACATCGCCAACGTCGAGCAGCCCCAGGCCTACAACGACACGCTGCTCGGTTTCCTGACCGCGAAATGAGTCCCGCACTCTCAACTGTGTCCCGGGCGCAGCGCAGCACGAAGTGGTGCGCTGCAGACCCGGGACCCACACGATCCCGGATCAGCGGTGCACCGCTTCGCGCTGCACCGCATCCGGGAAAAGCATCCCTGTAATCCCATTCCTGTGGGAGGAACTTATGGACGACAAGGAACACTACGACCGCGGCATGGCCATGCGGCGCAAGACGCTCGGTGCCGCCCACGTCGATCGCGCCAACGCCAACAAGACGCCGTTCAACGCCGACTTCCAGGACCTCATCACCCGCTATGCCTGGGGCATCTGGGCCCGCCCGCATTTCGACGTGCGCACGCGGCGCGTGCTGGTGATCGGCACCCTGATGGCGCTCGGCCATTGGGAGGAGTTCCGCATGCACGTGCGCTCGGCCCTGGTCGAAGGCGGCTTCTCGCCCGAGGACATCAAGGAAATCATCCTGCAGCAGGCGATCTACTGCGGCGTGCCGGCGGGCAACCGGGCCTTCAAGGAGGCGGGCGAAGTGCTGGCGGAGGTCCAGAAGAAGTCCTGATCACCCGCCGCGGCGCTCGCGGAACCCCTGCGGCGTCCTGCCGGTGTTCTTGCGGAAGAAGCGGGCGAAGTGGGACGGATCGGAGAAGCCGAGGTCGTAAGAGATTTCGGTGATCGCCTGGTTGGTGAACACGAGCTGGCGCTTCGCCTCGGTGAGCATGCGCTGGCGGATGAGGTGGCCGGCGGTGACGCCGATCGCGCGCTTCACGTGGTCGTTGAGCCGGTC
This sequence comes from Xanthobacteraceae bacterium, assembly GCA_035948495.1. GTDB lineage: Bacteria > Pseudomonadota > Alphaproteobacteria > Rhizobiales > Xanthobacteraceae > AP-16. Next base: position 1,106 of record DASZJC010000496.1, read on the forward strand.
GGGCGTCATGGCGAGCCGCGCGGCGTAAAAAGCGATGTAGCGCTCGCGGCGGAAATGGTCCTCGACCAGGCGGCGCAGCGCTTCGACCGTGGCGTCCGTGGGCGCGAGCGTCACCGCGCCGGTGCGCGCCCGGCTCGCGGCGAGCCGGGCCACCTCGACGGCGATGAGCGCCAGGAGGCCGCGGGTGGCGAGGCGATGGCCTTCGCGCGCGAGCGAAGCCTCCTCGTAAAGATCGGCGCACAGGAGCGCGAGGCGCGCCCCCTCGGCCGGGTCGGCGAGCGGAACGATCGGCTCGGCCGCAAGCGCCTTAAGCCGCGCCGCCCCCTCGCCCGAGCGCACGCCCAGCGCGTCGGCCACGTCCTCGGTGAAGCTCACCACCCAGCCGTCAGTGACCCGCGGCGCGAAGCGAAAGCCGTGCGCCACGGTCGGCGACACTGCGATCACGGTGGGCGCCGCAAACGGCGTGATCGAGGCCTCGTACGTCATCTCGCCGCCGCCGCGCTCGATCAGCAGGATCTGGAACAGGTTGCGGTGGCGGTGCGCCCGGATGGTCCAGTCGTGCATCGAGGAACGCGACGCGATGGTCTCGATGTGGATGAAGTCGAATGCCTGGTCATCCGGCGGATCGCCGTAGAGGTGAAACAGCGGCAGGCTCGCGGTCGACGGCATCGGGCAACAATAGGCGCGCCCGCCCGCGAGGCAAGGCGACTTACGCCATGTGCACAGGGTTTAGCGCACGACCCCGGAAAGCCCGCCCCGGACGCAATCCGGGGTGGGTGCCGGTCACACGCGCTTGTAGGCGCGGTCATGATAGACGAGCGCGGGCCCTGCCGAACCCAACCTGACCGCCTCGATGGCGGCGATGAACACGTTGTGGGTCGCGACCGACTTGACCTCGACGATGCGGCAGTCGAACGCCACCACGGCCGAGGCGAGCACCGGGCTCCCGGTCGCGAGCGTCGTCCACTCCCCGACCGTGAAGCGCTCCTCCGCCGGATCCGCGGTGCGGAGAGCGAAGGCATTGGCGATCGTCTCCTCGCCGGCGCGCAGGGTGTTGACGCAGAACACGCCGTTGGCGTGGAACGGGCCGGTCGAGCGGCTGCGCCGGTTGAGGCAGACGAGCAGCATGGCCGGGGCGTCGGAGAGCGCACAGACCGCGGTGGCGGTGAACCCGCCCTTGCCGCCCGGCCCGTCGGTCGTCACCACGTGCACCGCGGCGCCGAGCCGGCTCATCGCCTCGCGAAACTCCGCCGGATCGATGCTGCCGGCCGTGGCCGCCGCCATCGCCGCGAAGGCGCCGGCCGCGTCGTCCGGACGATGGTCGATCCAGCTCATGGATTATTTATAGAGGCAGCCCCAGCGGAAGGATACCCCACGGTCCGCGCGGCTGCTGTGCAACCGGAGCATCACGGTGTCGATGACTCGCTCGAGCGCCGGCGCGGCTGATCGGCGACGTCGCCGCGGAACGGCTGGGTGAGCAGCCGGTCGAGACGCAGCTCGGCACGGTCGCGAAACGTCGAGAGGCCGATGGTCATGCGGTCGTGGCCGGCCTGCGGCGCCGCCCGATAGGTGCCGAACAAGCGGTCCCACCAGGGCAGATTGAAGCCGAAATTGCTGTCGGTCTCGCGTGGATCGATCGAATGATGCACCCGATGCATGTCGGGCGTCACCACGATCAGGCGAAGGACCCGGTCGAGCCAGGACGGCATCGCAACGTTGCCGTGGTTGAACATGGAGGTGGCGTTGAGCACCACCTCGAAGGCGAAGACCGCAACCGGCGGGATGCCGAGCGCGAGCACCACGGCAATCTTGATCAGCATCGAAAGCACGATCTCGATCGGATGGAAGCGCACGCCGGTGGTGACGTCGATATCGAGATCGGCGTGGTGCATGCGGTGCAGCCGCCACAGCAGCGGCACCTTATGGAACGCGACGTGCTGGGCGTAGATCGCAACATCGAGCGCGAGGAATCCAAGGAGCGACGCGAGCGAGAGCCGCAGGCCGGCGACGTGAAACAGGCCCCAGCCGTTGCCGGCCGCGACGAGCGCGGCGCCCACGGCGGCCGCGGGAATGAGGATGCGCACGGCGAGCGCGTCGATGACGACGATGCCGAGATTGTGCGGCCAGCGCGCAAGCCGGCCGACCGACCACGGCCGCCGCGGGGCGAGCACCTCCCACAGCACCATGACGGCGAACACCGCCGCGGCGGCGGCGATCCGGGCAACAAGCTCGAGCGATGGACTCATCGGCGACGACCGGGGGGCCGGCGAAGCGGCACGGACCTTATATAGGCGCGCGCCCAGCCGGCGCGATCACGTCCGCGTGGCCGCGCCGTTGCCGCTCGTGCGGTGCCCTGTTAAGACTTTGTCGCGACGCTTCGGGACCGGGCGGGCGACAGGCCGAGGGGTGCGGCGGACGCATGGACTATTTTTGCCAACAGCTCATCAACGGCCTCGCGCTGGGCTCGATCTACGGCCTCATCGCCATCGGCTATACGATGGTCTACGGCATCATCGGCATGATCAATTTCGCCCACGGCGATATTTTCATGGTCGGTGCCTTCATCGCCTTGATTGCTTTCCTGCTGCTGGTCGCGATCGGCGTCACCGCCATCCCGCTGGCCCTGTTTCTGGTCCTGTTGATCGCCATGGCGCTCGCCGCGCTCTACGGCCTGGTGGTCGAGCGCATCGCCTATCGGCCGTTGCGCCACTCGTTCCGCCTCGCCCCGCTCATCTCGGCGATCGGCATGTCGATCATCCTGCAGAATTACGCGCAGGTCGCCCAGGGCGCCCGCGTCAAGCCGCTGCCGCCGCTGATCCACGGCGGCTACACGCTGTTCGCGAGCGACGTATTCCCGGTGCAGGTTTCCAATATCCAGATCATCATCATGATCACCACCGTGGCGCTGATGGCGGTGTTCTCCTGGCTCGTCGCCAACACGCGGCTCGGCCGCGACATGCGCGCGTGCGAACAGGACCTCAAGATGGCGGCGCTGCTCGGGGTCGACATCGATCGCACCATCTCGCTCACGTTCGTGGTGGGGGCGGCGCTCGCCGCCGTCGCCGGCCTCTTGTATTTGCTCTACTACGGCGTGATCGACTTCTTCATCGGCTTCGTCGCCGGCGTGAAGGCATTCACGGCGGCGGTCCTCGGCGGCATCGGCTCGCTGCCCGGCGCCATGCTCGGCGGCCTGCTGATCGGCCTGATCGAGACGTTCTGGTCGGCCTATTTCTCGATCGAGTACAAGGACGTGGCGGCATTCTCGCTTCTGGTCATCGTCCTGATCTTTTTGCCGACCGGCATTCTCGGCCGGCCGGAAATCGAGAAAGTGTGAGCGCGTCGGGTGTCGCAAGCGGCCGAAACTCCCGCCAGACCCGCGATCGACCTTCTCGGCGCGTTCAAGAGCGGGGCGCTCGCCGCGATCGTCGCGTTCGGGCTGTTTTCGCTGCTGATCGGCGTGCGCACCGATCAGGGACCGACCGGCGCGCTCGAACTGACGCCGCGCCTTGCGGTGCTCGGCGTCCTCGTCGCCATCGCTTTCGTCGGCGGGTTCGTGCGGGCACTGGTCCCCGGCGAGCGCATCGATATCGGCGCCTACGTGCCCGACGCGCTCAAGACCGCCGGCGCGCAACTCGGGCGCTTCGCCGGCCCGGCGCTGCTCCTCTTCGCGCTCGCCGAGCCGGTCCTGTTTTATCACAACCGCTATGTGCTCGACCTCGGCATCCTGGTGCTAACCTACGTCATGCTCGGCTGGGGGCTCAACATCGTGGTCGGCCTCGCCGGGCTGCTCGACCTCGGCTACGTGGCGTTCTACGCGGTCGGCGCCTATTCCTATGCGCTGCTGGCGCAGAACTTCGGCTGGTCGTTCTGGATCTGCCTGCCGGTCGCCGGCTGCCTCGCCGCCTGCTGGGGTCTGATGCTCGGATTCCCGGTGCTGCGCCTGCGCGGCGACTACCTTGCCATCGTGACGCTCGCCTTCGGCGAGATCATCCGGCTGGTGCTCCTCAACTGGCAGAGCTTGACCGGCGGGCCGAACGGGATTTCCAGCATTCCCCGCCCGTCGTTCTTCGGCATTCCGTTTGTCGACGAGGACAACGGATTTGCGGCGACGTTCGGGCTGGAGTACTCGGCGACCCACCGCATCGTCTTCCTCTATTATTTGATCCTCGCGCTGGCGCTGCTGACCAACTGGGTCACGCTGCGGCTGCGCCGGCTGCCGATCGGGCGCGCCTGGGAGGCGTTGCGCGAGGACGAGATCGCCTGCCGCTCGCTCGGCATCAACACGACCACGACCAAGCTCACGGCGTTCGCCATGGGCGCCATGTTCGGCGGCATCGCCGGCTCGTTCTTCGCCACCCGCCAAGGCTTCATCAGCCCCGAATCCTTCACCTTCTCGGAATCGGCGCTGGTGCTTGCCATCGTGGTGCTGGGCGGCATGGGCTCGCAGCTTGGCGTCGCCATCGCGGCCTTTGCCATGCTCGGCGGCTTCGAGTTGTTCCGCCAGTTCGCCCAGTACCGCATGCTGATATTCGGGCTCGCCATGGTGCTGATCATGATCTGGCGTCCGCGCGGCCTGGTATCGACGCGCACGCCCTCGGCGTTCCTCGGCAAGCCCAAGGAGGTGCCGGCGGAGGTCGTCGCGGAGGCGCGGCGATGAGCGCGCCAGCCGACCCGATCCTCACCGTCGAGCACCTGAGCATGCGCTTCGGCGGCCTCGTCGCGGTCGACGATCTCAGCTTCGCGGCAACCCGCGGCCACATCACCGCGTTGATCGGCCCCAATGGGGCCGGCAAGACCACGGTCTTCAACTGCATCACCGGCTTCTATCATCCGACGGTCGGGATGATCCGGCTCGCACACGCGGACGGCACCGCGTTCCTGCTCGAACGCCTGCTCGACTTCCGCATCGCCAAGCTCGCGCACGTCGCCCGTACGTTCCAGAACATCCGCCTGTTCCCGGGCATGACCGTGCTCGAGAATCTGCTGGTGGCTCAGCACAACCCGCTGATGAAGGCATCGGGCTTCACCGTGCTCGGCCTGCTCGGCCTCGCTGTTTACCGCCGCGCCGAGCATGCGGCGATCGACAGGGCGAAATACTGGCTCGACCGGGTCGGCCTGTTGCGGCGGGCCGACGATCCCGCCGGCGATCTGCCCTATGGCGAGCAGCGGCGCGTCGAGATCGCGCGCGCCATGTGCACCGACCCGGTGCTGCTGTGCCTCGACGAGCCCGCCGCCGGCCTCAATGCGCGCGAGAGCGCCGAGCTCAACGAGCTGCTGCTCGGCATGCGCGCCGAGCACAAGACCTCGATCCTGCTCATCGAGCACGACATGTCGGTGGTCATGGGGATTTCCGACCGCGTGGTCGTGCTCGACTACGGCGTCAAGATCTTCGACGGCACCGCGGCGGACGTGCGCAACGACCCCAAGGTGATCGCCGCCTATCTGGGCGTCGAGGACGAGGAGGTCGAGCAGGCGGAAGCGGAGGTCGGGCTGTGACCGCGGCAGGCAATGGCGAGCCCGCCGCGCGCGCGCCGCTGCTGATGGTGCGCGGGGTCAAGACCTATTACGGCAAGATCATCGCGCTGCGCGGGGTCGACGTCGACGTGCACGACGGCGAGATCGTGGCGCTGATCGGCGCCAACGGCGCGGGCAAGTCGACCCTGATGATGACGATCTTCGGCAACCCGCGCGCGCGTGAGGGCCGCATCGTGTTCGAAGGCCGCGACATCACCCGGCTGCCCACCCACGACATCGCGAGGCTGCGGATCGCCCAGGCTCCCGAGGGCCGGCGCATCTTCGCGCGCATGACCGTGCTGGAAAACCTGCAGATGGGGGCCGGCGTCGCCGGGGCGGATCATTTCGCCCAGGACCTCGAGCGGGTGTTCGCGCTGTTTCCCCGGCTCAAGGAACGGCTGCGCCAGCGCGGCGGCACGCTGTCGGGCGGCGAGCAGCAGATGTTGGCGATCGCGCGCGCGCTGATGGGCCGGCCGCGGCTGCTCCTCCTCGACGAGCCCTCGCTCGGGCTCGCACCTCTCCTCGTCAAACAAATCTTCGCCGCCATCCGCGACCTCAACCGCCAGGACAAGCTGACCGTCTTCCTGGTCGAGCAGAACGCCTTTCACGCCCTCAAGCTCGCCGACCGCGGCTACGTCATGGTCAACGGCCTCATCACCCTGACCGGCACCGGCCACGAACTGCTGCAGCGGCAGGAGGTCCGCTCGGCCTATCTCGAAGGCGGAGCGCACTAACAGGATCATGCTCTAGATGGAACACATCTACGAATCCGAGTCGCTGCTGCAGGTGGTGCTGATAACCGGCCTGATCGGCGGGGGTGCAGCCTGGCTGGCCGGCCGGGCCATTGCGCATACCTGGCGGCCGTTCTGGCACGTGATCGGCTACATGGCCCTGCTCGGGGCGGCGGTCCGGTTCGTGCATTTCGCCTTGTTCGAGGCCGACCTGCTGGCCCCGCTCTCCTATGCGGCCGACACCGCGTTCCTGCTTTGCGTCGGGAGCCTCGGCTGGCGGGTCACCCGCACCGCTCAGATGGTGACCCAATACGCCTGGCTCTACGAGCGCACGAGCCCGGTCACCTGGCGGCACCGGCACCCTATTGATGGGTTGCCTGGAAAAGGATGAAATGATCCGCGTGACTTTCCTGGAAATCGAGCCACAATGGCGCCCGGACGATTTTTCGCCTCCGTCGCGGCGATGCGGTCGACGACGGGTCCACCCTCAAGGGAGAAACAGCATGAAGAACCTGCGGCTAGCCGCAATTGCGCTTGGCGCGGGCCTTGCGCTCACCGGCACGGCGTCCGCCCAGGACCTGGCCATCGGGGTCGCCGGCCCGATGACCGGCCAATACGCGTCGTTCGGCCAGCAGCTCAAGAACGGCGCCGATCAGGCGGCCGCCGACATCAACGCGGCCGGCGGCGTGCTCGGCAAGAAGCTGACGTTGGAAGTCGGCGATGACGCCTGCGATCCCAAGCAGGCGCGCGCCGTCGCGGAAAAATTCGCCAGCGAGAAGGTGCCGTTCGTGGCCGGCCACTATTGCTCGTCGTCGTCGATCCCGGCCTCGGAAGCCTATGCGGAAGGCAATGTGCTGCAGATCACCCCGGCCTCGACCAATCCCACCTTCACCGACCGCGGCCTGTGGAACACGTTCCGCGTCTGCGGCCGCGACGACCAGCAGGGCGCGGTCGCCGGCGCCTATCTCGCCAAGCACTACAAGGGCAAGAACATCGCGATCCTGCAGGACAAGTCGACCTACGGGAAGGGCCTCGCCGACGAGACCAAGAAGGCGCTCAACAAGGCGGGCGTGAAGGAGAAGGTCTACGAGGCCTATACGCAAGGCGACAAGGACTTCAACGCGCTGGTATCGAAGCTCAAGGCGGCGGCGATCGACGTGGTCTATGTCGGCGGCTATCACACCGAAGCCGGGCTGATCCTGCGGCAGATGCGCGATCAGGGCATGAAGGCGCAGATGATCTCCGGCGACGCCTTGGCGACCAACGAGTTCTGGTCGATCACCGGCCCGGCCGGCGAGGGCATGTTGTTCACCTTCGGTCCCGATCCGCGCAAGAAGCCGACCGCCGCCGCGGTGGTCAAGAAGTTCAAGGACAAGGGCATCGATCCGGAGGGCTACACGCTCTACACCTACGCCGCCCTGCAGATCTGGTCGCAGGCGGCCGCCAAGGCCGGCACCACCGACGCCAAGAAGGTCGCCGCCACGCTCAAGTCGGGCAAGTGGAACACGGTGCTCGGGCCGATCACCTACGACAAGAAGGGCGACATCACGGTGATCGACTACGTGTTCTACGTCTGGAAGAACGGCTCCTATGCGGAGGTCGGTTCCGGCTCGTAATCGCCGCCTGAAAGCGCGATCACTTTTTCTTCAGCCCGCCCCGCCCGGGGCGGGCTTTTTGTTGAACTACCCGATGCGGCCGAGCACCGGGAAGGCTTCGAGCAGCCAATAGCTCGCCTGCGAGATGAAGCCGGTCAGGAACGCGATGCCGGTGAGCACCAAAAGCGCGCCCATGACGCGCTCGACCGCGGCGAGGTGGGCGCGAAAGCGCGCGAGAAGCGCCGCGAACGGCTCGATGGCGAACGCCGCGATCACGAACGGGATGCCCAGTCCGAGCGAGTAGACGGCGAGCAGGCCGGCGCCCCTGGCGATGGTCGCTTCGCTCGCCGCGACCGCGAGGATGGCGGCGAGGATCGGCCCGATGCACGGCGTCCAGCCGAACGCGAAGGCAAGCCCCATCACATAGGCGCCCCATAGCCCGATCGGCCGCGCCATCTCGGCCCGCTTCTCCCGCATCAACAAGTCGATCCGGGTGAGCCCGAGGAAGTGCAGCCCCATGACAATGATGGCGATGCCGGCGAGGGTGGCGAGCACGTTCGAATAGGCGCGCAGCAAGGCACCGATCACGCTCGCGCCGGCGCCGAGCGCGACGAACACCGTCGAGAAGCCGGCGACGAACAACAGGGAGGCCACCACCGTGTCGCGCTTCACGGCAGCCGCCGGCTCGGCGTCCGCCAGCCGCTCGAGCGAGGTGCCGGCGAGATAGACGAGATACGGCGGCACCAGCGGCAGCACGCAGGGCGACAGGAAGCTCAGCGTACCCGCCGTCAGCGCCGCCGCGATGGTGACGTTCGAGGCCATGGGCTCAGAACCGTTCGAGAACCCGCACCGCCTCTTAATGCGATGGCGCGGGCCGGCGAGGCAAGCGGCGAGGGGTCGCGTTCGCCGAAAGGTGATCGCGGGTGAGGCTTTCAGCCGCGCGCGATGCGGCGCAAATGGCCGCCGGCGGGCGCGCTATCGGAACCCTGCCGCCTGGCGTTGGCGGCGCTGACGCGGTTGCGTCCGCCGGTCTTGGCCGCATAGAGCGCGACGTCGGCGCGCTTGAGCAGCAGGTCGATGGTGTCGCCCGCCTCCCACGTGCTCGCCCCGAAACTGCACGTCAGGGTCAGCGGGCCGTGGCTGGTGTCGAATTGCAGCGCCGCCATTTTTTGCCGCAGGCGTTCGGCCATGGCGAGCGCATCGTCAAGTCCCCGGCCGTCGAGCAGGGTGGCAAACTCCTCGCCGCCGAGCCGTCCCACCGCCGCGCTCTCGGCCACCGCTTCCTGCGCGACCGCGCAGATCGCCCGGTCGCCGACGTCGTGGCCATAGACGTCGTTCACCCGCTTGAAGTGGTCGATGTCGAACAAGACAGCCGACAGCGCCGCCCCCGCCTGCGCCCGCGCACAGGCGTTGCGCGCGTGCTCGAAAAACGCCCGGCGATTGAGCACGCCGGTCAGCGAATCCGTCGTCGCCAGCCGGATCAGCTCCTGATGCATGGCGGCGACACGCTCCGCCGCGCGCAGACGCGCATACAGCTCCTCGGCGATCGGCGGCTTGCCGATATAGTCGTCGGCGCCGCTGTCGAGGGCCTCGATCAGCGTGTGCCGATCCTGGCTCGACGACATCAGGATGACGTAAATCTGCCGGTTGCAGGTGGCGAGCAGGCGCGTCTCCCAGCACAGCTCCATGCCCGACATGGATATCAGCTCGGCGCTGGTGATCACCGCGCCGACCGTCAGATCGGACCGGATGCAATCGAGGGCCGCCCCCGCGTCGATGAAGGCACAGACTTCGTGATCGCGCGCCTCGAGCAGGCGTCCGACGAATTTGAGCACGGTGCGGCTTGGATCGACCAAGACCACGCGCATGAGGAGGCCCCCGGCCGGTGGTATTCCGTCTGCGCTCCTGCAGAGCTGGTATCGAAACCCGGACCCCAGGAGCTACCAAATCGGGATTAATCACTCCTAATGGTCCGAACCCACATGCGATTAGTGTTAATATTTCAAACGGCGCCCGCGACGTGATGGCGACGCCACGTTTATGGCCTGCGAGGTCCCGCCGTGCCGCGCAATCTCATTACCGACGTTGCCGGGCTGCGCGTCGGCCATGCGGACGACCCGCGCCTGGCATCGGGCGTCACCGCGATCGTTTTCGACGCGCCGGCAGTCGCCGCAATCGACGTGCGCGGCGGGGGTCCGGGCACGCGCGAGACCGACCTGCTCGATCCCGCCATGACGGTCGACCGCATCGACGCCCTGGCCCTGTCAGGCGGGTCGGCGCTCGGGCTCGATGCCGCCTCCGGCATCCAGGCCTGGCTGCGCGAGCAGGGGCGCGGGTTTGCGGTCCGCACCGCCCGCGTGCCGATCGTGCCCGGCGCGGTCGTCTTCGATCTGCTCAACGGCGGCGACAAGGCATGGGGCCGTTTTCCACCGTACCGAGACCTCGGCTACCGGGCGGTGGTCGCCGCGGATACCGATTTCGCGCTTGGCAGCGCCGGTGCCGGCCTCGGCGCGACCACGGTCGATCTCAAGGGCGGCGTCGGCTCGGCCTCGGCGGCGACCAGCGGGGGCTACGCGGTCGGTGCCCTCGCGGTGGTCAATGCAGCCGGCAGCGTCGTCGTCGGCACCGGGCCATGGTTCTGGGCGGCGCCGTGGGAGCGCGACAGCGAATACGGCGGCTGCGGCTTTCCGTCGCCGACGCCGCCGGGCGCCCTCGTGCCGCGCACCAAGTCCGGCGTGCAGGAAAGCACCACCTTGGCGGTGGTCGCGACCGACGCGGCGCTGACCAAGGCGCAGCTCAAGCGCGTCGCCGTGATGGCGCAGACCGGGCTCGGGCGGGCCATCCACCCGGTCCACACCCCGCTCGACGGCGACGTGGTGTTCGCCGTCGCGACCGGCGGCAAACCCGCGCCCGACCCGCTGCTGGGGCTCATCGAGATCGGCACCGCCGCGGCCGCCACGCTCGCTCGTGCCGTCGCCCGCGCGATCTACGAGGCGACGGCCCTGCCCTTCCCGGACGCACTGCCGAGCTGGCAGGACAAATTCGGGGCCTCCCGGGTCAGCTGAACCGTTCAGCCCCGAACGGCGCCGGATCGGTGAACGGCGTCGCGCCGGTCAGCATGTCGGCCAGTAGGCGCCCGGTGATCGGCCCCAAGGTCAGGCCGTAATGACCGTGGCCGTAGTCGAGCCACAGGCCCGGCTGCCCGGGTGCGCGCCCGACTGCCGGCAGCGAGTCGGCAAAGCACGGCCGCTTGCCGAGCCACGGCTGCGCCTCCGCCGGCTCGCCGAGGGGAAACAGGCTCTTGGCATAGGGCATCACGCGGTCGAGCTGGACCGGGGTCGGCGGCGCGTCGCGCTCCGCGAACTCCGCCCCGGTCGTGACGCGGATGCCTTGCTCCATCGGCGCCATGGCGTAGCCGTGCTCCGCGTCCACCAGCGGCCGCGTCAGCCCGGCATTGCCCTGCGGGCGGAAGTGGCGGTGGTAGCCGCGCTTGATGGCGAGCGGCAGCCGGATGCCGAGCGGCTCGAGCACGTCGGGCGCCCA
>DASZJC010000497.1:0-5787 GCA_035948495.1 Xanthobacteraceae bacterium
GGCGCCACGAACCCGGTGACCACCGCGCCGAGCGCGCCGGCGATGCCGGTGTAGAGCGCGCTCACCCCGAAGGTGAGCGACTTGTAGAGCGATACGTTGACCCCCATGGCGCCGGCGGCGATCGGGTTGTCGCGGATCGCCGTCATGGCGCGGCCGGTGCGGCTCGTCACCAGATTGACGGCGCAGACGTAGAGCACCGCCGCCACCGCCAGGGTGAAGAAATAGAGCCATTGGTCGGAGTTGAGCGGCAGCCCGAGCGGCGCGTCCGGCTTGATGACGACGATGCCCTGCACGCCGCCGGTCCACGGCTCGAGCGGGCTGAACTTGAGGATCTGCGGCGTGGCGATGGCGAGCGCAAACGTGGCCAGCGCGAGATAGATCCCTTCCAGGCGCAGCGCCGGCAGGCCGAACAGGAAACCGGTGACGAGGCAGGTCAGGCCGGCGGCCGGCAAGGTCCAGTAATAGGCGATGCCCCAGTGGTCCATCATGATCGCGGCGGTGTATGCGCCGATGGCGTAGAACGCGCTGTGGCCGAGCGAGAACTGGCCGTTGAAGCCGGTGAGCAGGTTGAGCCCGAGGATCGCGACCGCATAGATGATCGCGAGCGTGAGCTGGAACAGCAGGAAGTTCTTGACCGCGAACGGCAGCGCGAGCGCGACGAGCACGCCGGCGCCGATCGCGAGCTGGCGCCAGCGCGCGAGCGAGAGGCCGCCGATCGCCGCTTCGGCGGGCGGCAGGCGCACGGAGGCTGGAGTGGCTTCCATCGCGCTGCCCCTACACCCTGCTCACGACGGTGCGGCCGAACAGGCCGGTCGGCTTGACCAGCAGGACCGCGACGATGAGCACGAGGGCGATCGTGAGCTTCAGCTCGCGGCCGAAATAGGGAATGAACGTCCCGGCGACGTTTTCGATCACGCCGACCGCAAAGCCGCCGACGACGGCGCCGCCCGGGCTGGTGAGCCCGCCCACCACCGCGGCGGCGAAGCCGTACAGCAGAATCCCGAGCATCATGTTCGGCTCGAGGAACACCACCGGGGCGATCAGCATGCCGGCGACCGCCCCGATCGCCGCCGCCATGCCCCAGCCGAGCGCCACCATCCAGCCCACCCGGATGCCGGCGAGCCGCGCCGACTCCGGGTTCGCGGCCGCGGCCCGCATGGCAAGCCCGATGCGCGTGTGGCGGAAGAACAGATAGAGCAGGACGAGGAGAAGGAGCGTCACCCCGATCATGCCGCCGTCGTGGGCGCTGATCAGGCCGTTGCCGATGAGCGAGCGGGTGCCGAACGGAGTTGGAAAGTCCTTGATGGTGTAGTCCCAGATCCAGCCGGCCGAACTGTTGAGGATGGAGAACAGCGCGATGAACACGACGATGTGGCTCAGAATCGGCGCGTCGTGGATCGGCTTGAACACGATGCGCTCGATGGCGACGCCGCCGACGAACGACAGCGCGATGGTGAGCACGAACGCGATCCAATAGGGGCAGCCCCACGCGATCAGCTGCCAGGCGATGAAGGTCGAGAACATCGCCATCTCGCCCTGGGCGAAATTGAGATGGTCGATCGCCTGGTAGATCATCACCACGGCGAGCGCGATGCAGGCGTAGATGCCGCCGGTCGCCAGCCCGGCCAGCACCTGATGCAGCAACAGCTCCCAGTTCATCGTCGCGCCCCTACTTCACCGTCATCCTGAGGAGCGCCCGAAGGGCGCGTCTCGAAGGATGGAAGCAGGCTCCGTGCTTGCGGCCATCCTTCGAGACGCCGGCCAGCGGGGCACCCCGCGGCGCGAGCGCCGCGGGGACCCCGGGCCGGCTCCTCAGGATGACGGATGAGAGTTGCGATACCTGCCGCATCTAATACCCCAGATACGACCGCCGCACGGTCTCGTCGTTGCGGATGTCGCGCGCCGGGCCCTTGATGACAAGCCGCCCGGTCTCGATCAGATAGGCATGGTCGGCAAGGTCGAGCGCCAGCGAGGCGTTCTGCTCGACCAAAAGGACGCTGACCTTTTCCTCGCGGTTGAGCGCGCGCAGGATCTCGAACAGCTCCTGCACGATCAGCGGCGCGAGCCCGAACGAGGGCTCGTCGAGCAGCATCAGGCGCGGGCGCAGCATCATGCCGCGCCCGACCGCGAGCATCTGCTGCTCGCCGCCCGACAGCGTGCCGGCCTGCTGGTGGCGGCGCTCCTTCAGGCGCGGGAAGTAGCCGTAGACGCGGTCGATGTCGACGGCGATGGCGGCGGAGTCGCGCCGCGTCATGGCGCCGATCTGCAGGTTTTCCTCGACCGTCTGGCGCACGAAGGTGCCGCGCCCCTGCGGCACGTGGGCGATGCCGAGCCGCACGATCTGCTCGACCGGTCGGCCGGCGATCGGCCGCCCGTCGAAACGGATGTCGCCGGTCGCCCGCACCATGCCGGAGAGCGCGCGCAGCGCCGTGGTCTTGCCGGCCCCGTTGGCGCCGAGCAAAGTGGTGATGCCGCCCGCCTCGACGCCGAGGTCGAGGCCGAACAGCGCCTGGGTCGCGCCGTAGTAGGCGCACAGGCCGCTCGCTTCGAGCAGCATCGCCGTCATGCGGTCGTCCCCAGATAGGCGGCGATGACGTCGGGGTTGCGCTGCACCTCGGCGGGCGTGCCGTCGGCGATCTTGCGCCCGAAGTCGAGCGCCACCACCCGATCGCAAACGGACATAACGAGGTTCATGTGGTGCTCGACCAGCAGCACGGTGACGTGGCGCTCGTCGCGGATGCGGCGGATCAGGCGGCCGAGGCCCTCGACTTCGACGTGGTTGAGGCCGCCGGCCGGCTCGTCGAGCAACAGCAGCTTGGGCTTGACCGCGAGCGCACGCGCCAGCTCGACCCGCTTCTGCAGGCCGAACGGCAGATCCATCACGCGCCGCCGGGCGACCGCGTGCAGGTCGAGGTAGTCGATCAGCTCCCAGGCGATCTCGTCGAGCGCGCGGTCCTGGCGGCTGACCCACGGCAGGTGCAGCGCGTCGCTGAGGAAATCGCCGCGGCTCAGGCGATGGCCGCCGACGCGCACGTTGTCGATGACCGACATGCGGGCGAACAGCGCGAGGTTCTGGAACGTGCGCCCGATCCCGATCTCGGCCATGTGGTGCGGCGGCTTGTCGAGGATGCTTGCGTCCTCGAACAGAATGTCGCCCTCGACCGGCGCGTAGAGCCGGGAAAAGCAGTTGAACAAGGTGGTCTTGCCGGCGCCGTTCGGGCCGATCAGGCCGAGCATCTGGCCGGCGGCAAGGTCGAACGACACGCGCTCGAGCGCGACGATGCCGCCGAAGCGCACGCTCACGTCCTGCACGCGCAGCAGCGGCGTCATGCGCCGGCCTCGCGCTCTTTACCCTCCCCTGGAGGGGGAGGGTCGCCGCCGCGCGCGGCGCGGCGGTGGGGTGGGGTGAACTTCGTAGCCCGCATGAAGCGAAGCGAAATGCGGGGCGGCACTCCCGGATTGCGCTTCGCTCGATCCGGGCTACTCGTTGCAAGGCTGTCACCCCCACCCGAGCGCCTTCGCTGCGCGAAGGCGCTCGACCTCCCCCCTCCAGGGGGAGGTAAAGCGCGCACGTTGCATGGTCGATTTAAGAAATGCGCGTGCGACGCGGAATGCGAGTACGCGAACGCCGCCGCGACGGTGGCGCCCTCGATGGCTCCCATGACGTTTCCCCTCCGGTTGTTGCCCGCGGAGCCCGCGCGCCCACCGATTGACAGCGATGGCACCACTTCCTAGCGTTCCGGTCAATAATGCAGAACACCGTTGCGCGGCGCGAAGTCCGCCAAGCTCGCCCAGGCGCGCGCAGCCCGGGAGGAAGGAAGCAGCCTTGTCCAACATCGTAGAACTGCGCCCCGGCGCGGTCGCCGTGATCGTCGTCGACAATCCGCCGGTCAACGCCCTCAAGCAGGAAGTGCGCGCGGGGCTCAAGGACGCCTTCACGCGCGCGCGCGACGACGATGCCATTCACGCAATCGTGCTTACCGCCGCCGGCCGCACCTTCATGGCGGGCGCCGACATCACCGAGTTCGACAAGCCGCCGCAGCCGCCCGGGCTCGCCGAGGTGCTCGACCTGATGGACGCGAGCAAGAAGCCGATCGTCGCCGGGCTGTTCGGCACGCCGCTCGGCGGCGGCCTCGAGGTGGCGCTTGCCTGCCATTACCGCGTCGCCGCGCCCACCACCCGGCTCGGCCTGCCCGAGATCAAGCTCGGCATCCTGCCCGGCGCCGGCGGCACCCAGCGGCTGCCGCGCCTGATCGGCGTCGACAAGGCGCTGCCCATGATTCTCAGCGGCGACCCGATCCCGGCCGCGCAGGCGCGCGAGAACGGCCTGGTCGACGAGATCGTCGAGGGCGACGTGACCGAGGGCGCGATCGCGTTCGCGCGCCGCGTGCTCGCCGAAAAGCGGCCGCTGCGGCGCGTGCGCGACATGGAGGAGAAGCTCGAGTTCTACCGCGCCAACCCGAAGGCGTTCGACGAGGTGGTGGCGAAGTCGGCCCGGCGCACGCGCGGGCTCGCCGCGCCCGCCGCCGCGATCGAATGCGTGCGCTGGTCGTTCGAGCTGCCGATGGAGGAAGCCGAGCGGCGCGTGCGCGAGGCATTCGCCGAGCTGCGCGACGGCGAGCAGTCGAAGTCGCAGCGCCGCATATTCTTTGCCGAGCGCGAGGCGGCCAAGGTGCCCGACATGCCGGCCGGCACCAGGCCGCGCGAGATCAGGCGCGCCGCCGTGATCGGCGCCGGCACCATGGGGGGCGGCATCTCCATGTGCTTCGCCAACGCCGGCATCCCGGTGACCATCATCGAGACCTCGCGCGAGGCGCTCGACCGCGGCCTCGCCGTCATCGCCAAGAACTATCAGAACACGGTCGCGCGCGGCGGCCTCAAGGCCGACGAGATGGAGCGGCGGCTCAAGCTGCTGAACGGCGTCACCGACCTCGAGGCGGCACGCGACGCCGACATCGTCGTCGAGGCGGTGTTCGAGGAGATGGATCTGAAGAAACAGGTGTTCGGCAAGCTCGACCGGATCGCCCAGCCCAACGCCGTGCTCGCCACCAACACCAGCTACCTCAACGTCAACGAGATCGCGAAATCGACGCAGCGGCCGCCGTCCGTGCTCGGCATGCACTTCTTCAGCCCGGCGAACGTGATGCGGCTGCTGGAGATCGTGCGCGGGGCGGCGACCGCGCCCGACGTGCTCGCCACCGCCATCGCGGTCGGGCGCAAGATCGGCAAGGTGCCGGCGGTCGTGGGCGTGACCCACGGCTTCGTCGGCAACCGCATGCTGCACGCGCGCGGGATCGAGGCCGAGCGCATGCTGCTCGAAGGGGCGCTGCCCCAGGACGTCGACGGCGCGCTGACCGAATTCGGCTTCCCCATGGGACCGTTCGCCATGGGCGACCTCGCCGGCCTCGACGTCGGCTGGCGCGTGCGCAAGGCCTCCGGCGCCAAGGCGGAGATCGCCGACGCCCTGGTCGAGGCCGGCCGCTACGGCCAGAAGACCAGCCGCGGCTTCTACCGCTACGAGGGCGGCTCGCGCTCGCCGATTCCCGACGCCGAGGTCGAGAAGCTGATCGTCGAAGCCTCGGTGCGCCACGGCGTCAAGCGCCGCAACCTCGACCGCAAGGAAATATTCGAGCGCCTGATCTTCCCGCTGATCAACGAGGGCGCGCGCATCCTCGACGAGGGCATCGCCACGCGCCCGGGCGACATCGACGTGATCTGGGTGTACGGCTACGGCTGGCCGGTGTGGACCGGCGGTCCGATGCATTACGCCGACCGGGTCGGCCTGCC
>DASZJC010000498.1:0-27249 GCA_035948495.1 Xanthobacteraceae bacterium
CCAATCCGGCCAATCTCAAGGGAAAAATTTTTCGAGAGTGCCCCGGAATCCCCCTCCCCGGGCCGTCAATCCAGTACGGGCTCGACCATGCAGCCGCCCGGACGGTCGGCTTCGCTCGCGATGACCGGCGCCGAATTGCGCCTGCGCGCGTGGAGCGAGTTGCCCGAGCGGCACCGGAACGAAGTCTGCAACCAGATTCGCAAACGCTGCGAAGCCTTCATGACGTCGATTCGGGTCGAGAGGGTCGAGCGCCAATCGGAAACCGACCGCTTGGTCAGCGAAGTGGTCGCGCATCTGTTGCGCGCGACATCGGTACACAGGGACGATACCGCGATGGATCGTACGTCGCCGGGGGCGGCACCGACGGAGCCTACCGCGCCCGGGCGGGCCCTCCCCGAGCCCTCGTCTTGGTGGCCGTGGCTCGCGAAGGGCGCGGTCGACCCGCAGGATGCGAGCCGGGACAGCCGGGTGAGTTGGCTCATCGAGCAGACGTGCAGCCGGCAGGCCCTGTTTCATCGATTCGAGGACATGCGGCGGCGCGACGGCGGCGGCAAATGGGATGGCGCAGGTTACCCGCTGGTGGCGGTGGACGAGCAGACGATCGAGCACCTTGGCGGCCATTACGACCCGGCCGAGAACGAGACGGATTCGCTGCACGCCGATGATTCGCGCCGCGCCTGGGACGGCCTCGTCAAATTGGCCGCCCACCAGTTCGGGCCGCATGACGATGTCGTTGCGCTGGTGCGGGTTCTCGGGGATGACCGCGAAACGCAGGACTCGTTCGGAACCCAATGGCCGATCGGAAAAATCGTCCGCGCGCTCAACGGCCGCGGCGCGGACGCGGCGTGGAACGACGACCGGGTCGAAAATGCCAAGCGACGGCTGACCAAATGCATCGCCAGAATCAAGCAAGCTCATGGCCTCGACGCGGTGGACCTGCGCGCCCTGCTCGCGCGTTACTCGCGCGAGCACCATCGGCTTGCGAGGGCCGCTCGCGCAGAACGCGGCAGCCACCGCTTGCCCAAGAGACCGAATGCCCATGCGTGAGACGAACTCCGATCGAACCCTGATGGCGCTTCTCGAACCGGACCTCGAGGGCTCCGGCGGGACAACGGCCGAGGCCGGGCAGGCGGAACGCCCGCCGAGCCTCGACGAGCGCACCGATATGTTCCTGCGTGCGGTCCACGGTCCAGAAGCCGAGTTCACGGCGGAGGAGCGATCGGCGGCGCGCGAGCGCATCCTCGCCGCCATGGCCGTCGATCTCGCCGAGACGACGATGGACGACGCGCCTGGGAACGCTGCCGCTCCCGAGGCGCCCGGCCTTGCCGCTGAAGTCGCCGGACGGGCGGCCTCCGGCTGGTCGGAAATCCGTGGCAAACTTGTGCAGGGTTTCCTGCAGCTTGTTTCGCCCGCCGGCGAAGTCTTCGCCATGCGTGCCGTTCGGATGGCGGCCGTGCCGCTGCTTGCTTTGTTGGTGGTCGGCTCGATCTGGACCGGAACTTGGATCGCGGACGAGCATCCATCCGACCGGGGGAACCAGGTTCCCGGGAGCAGTCCAGCCGCAAACGCGCCGACGACCCGCGGCCTCGAGGCGCCCGCGGAGCGCGACTTCAAGCGCGAAATCGCGGCCGCGGAGGCGGCACGCGGGCCCCTGCATCCCGACGTCGCGAACAGGCTGGTGGATTTGGCCGATCTCTACCGCGCGCAGCGGCGCTATCAGGAGGCCGAGAACCTCTACAATCGCGCCCTCACGATACAGCAGAGGGCCCTCGGCCCGAGGCACCCGGACGTGATGCGCACGATCACGGCCCTTGCCGATGTTTATCGGGCGGAAGGCCGCGCCAAAGACGCAGAAGCTCTTTTGAGGCGTACCGATCAGCCGTAGACGCGGTGGCCGTCTCCATCCGCATCATCGCCCGCTATTCCACGCCGTAGTGCTCGTACTCCTGCACGATGCCGGGATCGATGCGCTTTGCTTCGGCAAGGTCGGCGTTGCCGGCGCTGGTTTGACCCTTCTTCAGCTCGGAGAGGCCGCGGCCATAGAGCGATGACGCCTGTTTCGGACGCAGCCGCAACGCGGCGTCGAAATCGGCGATGGCGCGGTCGAATTTTCCGAGCTTGAGATAGGCAAGGCCGCGGCTGTCGAACGCATCGGCGTAATCGACGCGCAACCGGATCGCCTGGTCACAGTCGGCGATCGCATCCTCCGCCTGCCCCATGACGGCGCGCGTCCAGCAGCGGTTGTTGAACGCCGCGGCGTACTTCGAATTGCGGCGGATCGCTTCGGAAAAATCGGCGTCCGCGCTGGCGTAGTCGCCGTTGACCGCATAGGTGCGCCCGCGCTTGTTGAAGTCCTCGGCGGAGTTGGCCGGCTCAGCCGGCGGGGATTCCTTTTTGGCTCCGAGCGCCGGCGCCTTGGGCCGTTCCGGCGGCGCCGTCGGTCCCGGCCCCAGCGATGCCGATGGCCGCGACTCCGGCGCGGGCGGCCGCGACTCCGCCGCTGCCGGCGGCGGCGCACCGGCGAAATTGAAGGTCTCCGTCAGCGACGAGGAAACCGACGGCACCTGCTCGTTGCGCGAGGCGCGCGATACGTTGACGCGCGTATGGTTGAAAACGTCCTCGGCGCTCAACTTGGGCGCCCGCATCTCCTTGAGCAATTCCGTTACGAACAGGCTGCGGCCGTCATTGCTCTCGCTGGAAACCTTGTCGGGCGCCGCGGAGTAGATCGCGAGCGTGCCTACCGGGGCGTTGAGCGATGCCAGTCCGGCCGAATAGCCGCGAAACCGGCGTTCAAACGGGTTGCGGCGCGCCGCGTCGAGGATCACGACTTTGATGCTTGCTCCGGCCGCATCCATGGCGGAAAGAATGGATTCGATGCTGATTCCATCGCGCTTGACCTCGCCTTCCGTCCAAATCTGGGCATCGACCGGGATGAGATACGATTGTTTCGCCGTCTGAATGCCGTAACCGCTGAAAAACAAGAGTGCGGCCGCCCCGGGTTTGATCTTCGCCTTGAAGCCGTCGATCTCGGAGCGCATCTTCTGCTTCGTGAGGTCTTCCGCGACGACGACGTCGAAACCGTCCCGTCTCAACTCGTCGGCCAATGCGCGGGCGTCCTTGACCGGCTCCGCCAGCGGCTTGTTGTCATCGGGATAGGTGGCATTGCCGATGACCAATGCGACCTTCGGTCCGGAACCCGTCTGCTGCGCCTCGGCGATGACTGCCGCAACGCCCAACACGCTGACCAGTGCGGCGACTCCGATCAAGCCAAACTTGCTCTGTCGCATCGCCAACTCCTTGACGAAGCTCGTTGAAACGCGGGGCTGCGCTGAACCTGTTGCCCGGCGGCCGAACGCCGCGCCCGCGGGCACAATACTTCGCCTATCGTCGGCTGTTCAATCGCAATCTTCCAGGTAAATCATGACATTGCCGTCCCCGCGCAAGCCGATATGGGGTGCGGCGTGCGAGGGCTCCGCGCGATGAATCCGCTCTATTTCCTGCGCGCCGCGCATGCCGCCCTGGCCAGCAAGCGGAACGGCCCAACCCTCTTCGAGGTCTGCGATCCGCTCCTAAGGGGGTCCGGCGGCGGCGACCCGCACTTGCGCAGGTTCTACAAGACCGCATTGGGGAACCCCGCGCTGCGCCTGCTGCTGCGACGCGCCGGCCTGCCGCAACTGCGCGACGAGGACCGCTTGCGCGCGCTGCACGACGCGATCCGCGCCGCGCGCGATGCGGCATCGCCGGATTGGGGCGTCATCGCCAAGCCGGTCGCGGCGCTCATCGACGAATTTCCGCAGCACCACCCGAAACGCACCGCCAGGTCGCAACCCGTGTTGCCCGTGCCAGGCACACGAATCGATCGGATCATCCGTGCCTGCGCTCGTCACCTGTTGAGCGCGTTCGCGCGACGCAGATTCATCCCCGCTTACGCCGTCTTCAATCTCATCGGCGACCCGGACTTGCGCGGGCGCGATTTGATCACGGCCCTCGCGGGCCTCGAGGCACGCACGTACAGGAATGCCACGCTGTTGTTCAATCTGGCGCGCCTGTTCTTTCTCGCCAACGCCCCGGCCGCCGCGCTCGTCAACCCGCCGTGGCGCGGCGTTGCCGAGCCGTTGTGGCAGCCGGTGCAAATCCGGCACCGTTCCGCCTATTACGATGCGTTCTTCGTCGAGGCGCTGCTGGATTTCCTCGGCAGCGGACTGGCCGCCGCGCGCGAGGCTGCGGCCGCTCGCACGGCGATCGAGGAGATGGTCCGCTTTTGCCTCCAAACGAGCCGCGAGGAGACGCCGTTGCCCGACGGCAGCGCGCGATTTGCCGCGATCACGGCGCTCGCGCCGCCGCCGCATGCGCGGATGAGCCGGTTCTTTTGGCGGCTCAAGAGCGATCTCGGCTTCGGCCGCTACGTGCCCGATTGCGACACGACGGCGTGCTCGTTCTCCGCCGCCATTCAATCGGGGGCCGAGGACCCGATCCTGCTGCAACCGCTGCCCGATCTCTTTGCCGCCTACCAAGTCGACAATGCCGGCCGTCGCGGCCTGGCAACGGTGCGGCTCAACGACAACATCGAATTCGAAGGCGGGGTGGCAACCTGGCTCGAAAACGTCTCCGGCGAACGCCCGTTCGGCAACGATCTCGATCCGACGCTCAATCTGGACGTGCTCGAGGTCAGCTTCCGCAATCATGCGCGCTGGCAGATCGCCGAGAATCCGCGCCGGCTGGAAATGCTGCGGGGCGTCGTCCGGTTCGAGCGCCGCCTGGCGCAGTCCGGTGCGTTCGCAGATCCGCCCTCGCACATCTACTATCTGCCCGAACTCTACTGCGCCTACTTCGGCCGCTGCTACGCTGCATTCCGCGCGATGCCGCAAGCGACCCGGGAAGTCCTCGACCCGGATGCGAGCTTCGAACTGATCCGCAGCAGGGTGCTTGCCTACGTACGCGACGACCTGATGTTCGGCGAGATGAACGCGTTCGATGCGGCTTTGGCGCTGCTTGCCCTGGCAAAACTCGGTTCCGAACCCGAGGCGTTTGCCCCCGCCCTCGATTGCATCGCCCGCGACTTCGGGGAAGGCGGCGGGCGAGCCCCGTTCAAGGCCTACGAATGGAACAAGATGAAAATTCCGACGCGTATCCTGGTAGGGGGGCCCGAGGTTACGTCGGCCTTCGTCCTCTCGGCGCTTGTCCACGCGCGAAGAACAATGACATCGGGCGGGGCAACGATTGCGTAGCCGTCCGCGAGGGCTTGCAACGAGCAAAACCGCAATCATACTAGCGCCGCGAACCCGAAGTTCGCATAAGCATTGCGGCAAGTGCAGGATCCCCATGAAGTGGATCAAGATCGTCACCGCTTCGCTCGGCGCGCTGCTCGTCGTTCTGATATTCCTCGCCGTGTTCGGCGTTCCCGCGCGCGTCCTTGCTCTCTCTTTGAGCCGGCAATTCGAGGCGAGCAGCGGGTGGCGATTGCAAATCGCGGGGTTCGTGAAGCTCGCGCTCTTCCCGCAGCTGGGTTTGATCGTGCAGGACGTATCGGTCGAGGACGCCGCGACGGGCGAACAGGTGTTTTCCACCAAGCGCGCTCGTTACGGCATCGCGCTGAGCAGCCTGATCAGGGGGCAGATCCGCGTCACCGATGTCGCGCTCACGCAGCCGACTTTGCGCTTTGCCCGACGATCGCCCGGCGCCATTCGCGAACCGGCGCCGGCCCGGCCCGGCAAAGTCGAATCGGCGCGCGGCGAAGGTTTCGTTCGCATGTTCGCGTTGGAGCGGCTGACCGCGGACGACTGCACGCTCATTGTCGACGACGGCCGGGACAAAACGGAACTCCGGCTGGACGCCGTACGGCTCGATTCATCCTTGTCGCCGTCCAACGACCGTTTGACACTGAAGATCGACGCGCGGTCGGGGCCGAACGCCGTGCAGCTGGGGGTGACGGCGGAGTCGCCGGCCCTGCTGCTTGAAGAAAAGCCGGTCCGGGTCGAGGTGAAGATCGCGCCGACCGGCGCGCTGCAGTCGCCCGCCGCGATCGCCGCGAACGTCCAGCTGTCCGGCCCGGTCCTCAAGATCGATGCGCTCGACGGCACGTTCGACCGAGGCCGCGTGGGCGGATCGATCTCCGTCAGTTTTGCCCGGGCGAAACCCTTCGTCGACGCCAATATCGATATCGAGCGCCTCGATTTGACGGACGTTGTCCCCGCGGCAACGAAAGCCCGCGTCGCCGCGGCCGAGGTCGAGACGAGCGGCGGCAAGCCGGATGCCGATCGCGACCGCCGCTGGAGCGATCGACCGATCAGCTTCACGGGCCTGCGCCTGTTCGAGGCAAACGCCAGGGTCGCGGCACGCGAGATCGTCATCGGCAACGTGCACCTCGGACCCGCGAGCTTGGAGGCGACGCTCCTCGGTGACTCGCTCTCCGTCGTCCTGCCTCGCAGTGAACTCTATGGGGGACAGGGCGCGGGCGAATTGGCCGTGGACGCGTCAAAACAGCCGCCCAGCGGGTCGCTGCGCCTCGATCTCTCGGGATTGAACGCCCTTCCCATTCTCAGCGACGCGGCGGATTTCCAGTATGTGGAGGGGCGCGGCGGGGCGAAATTCGATCTCAAGGGAACCGGCGAAAGCCCGTTGCAAATTGTTTCGAGCGTCGAGGGGACGGCCTCCGTGCTTTTCGAGAACGGCGAACTCCATGGAATCAACGTTCCGCGCATGCTGCAATCGCTGCTCGAAACGATATTGTCGGGCTGGCAGACCAACGCGTCGGACGAGACCAAATTCAGCACATTCGGCGCATCGTTCCGGATCAAGCAGGGTCAGGCCCACACCGACGACCTGCGCTTTGCCGGTCCTTTCGTCACAGTTAGCGGGTCCGGCACTGCCAATCTGGTCGAGCGAACATTGGATTTTCGGCTCGAGCCGAAATTGGTGACCAGCCCCGCGCGGCAGGCAGGCGGGGCCGAGTCCTGGTCGATGGGCGTTCAGGTTCTAGCCCAAGGTCCTTGGTCGAAACCGCAAATCTATGCTGATCTTCCCGGGATCCTGACAAATCCGGCGGCGGCGCTCGGCAAGCTTCGGCCGGGAGATAAGAATTTACCCGCTTTGCCGGGCGCGGGAGCGGACAGCTTGCTCAAGACGCTGGATGACCTCATCGGCGGCCGGGGCGGCGGCGGCGGCCTCGGCGATCGGCTGAAACAACTTCAGACCCCCCGCTGACATCGACGGCGATCCTCCCGGCTGAGGATCGCCACCTCGGGCGGATCGTCCGCAGGTCAGTTCTTGGCATCCGCGGGAAGAACAGGCCTGACCTCGTCTCCCTCGCGCAGAAAACTACCCGCCCTCGCGACGACAAGGTCGCCTTCGTTCAATCCTTCCCGGATCTGCACCTTATCCGCGGAGATGAGGCCGACTGGAACCGGCCTCGTCTCGATGCGATTGTTGCGCACGACCTGCACGATCGGGCCCTGTGGTCCGTAGAGCACAGCCGAAAGCGATATGGTGGGCGCGCAAATCCTGTCCACGTCGACGATCGCATCGGCAAACGTCCCGACCCGCAGCCGCTCGTCCTTGCCGAGGAATATCCGCACCTTCGTGGATTGCGCCGCCGGATCGGCTTGCCGGGCGATGAAGCGAACCCGTCCGATCACATCCCCGACGCCGGCCACCTCGACGCGCGCCGACTGTCCGGCTTGCAGCTTCGCCACTCGCACCAGCGCAACGTCCGCCTGGAGCTCGATTTCCCGTCCTACGACGATGCGAAACAGAGGAGGGGCCGACATCGATGCAATTGCGCCGACCTCGGCGGTGCTGCCGATGACGGTGCCGGCGGCCGGGGCCTGCACCGTCGCGGTGCTCGGCCCTTGCCCGGGCTGTCCTTCCGGCCGAGCAAGACGCGCCAATACCTGCCCCTCGGTGACCACGTCGCCGTCATCAACGAGAACCTGCGTGATCCGCAGTCCGTCCGTATCCGGCCGCGCGACAGATTCCTCGCGCGGCACCAGCGTTCCGGCGACCCGCACGGTATCGGCGAAACATTCCCGGTGCGCCCGCTCGACCGTCACGGCCATGCCGGTCGAGGAGTCGGAACCGCGCCGATCTTCCGCAGCGGCGACCTCCAACGATGCCAGCACGGCAAGCCCGATACCTGCGAACCGCAGGAGCGCGCTCCGCGGCCCGAAAGCAATCACGCCCCGGACGCGATCTCTTGGCTCTTTCGGCGCATGTTTCGTCATTCGTGAAGTCTTCCGCGTTGGCAAGTAGCACGGTGCCGAGCGAGCGCGCACGGTAGCTTAGGATTATCAAGTCAGCAACGATTCGAGCCTGAGGACTTGCGCCCGCAACGGCTGATGCGCCGGTACTCCGTGGATGTCCTCCGACCGCACTTAGCCAAGTTGACGATGCGATATGTTTCCATGCGATACTCGGCCTCTGCCCGTTGTGCAGGAGGGAGAGGGTCATGCGGCTATTGTTGGGTTTTGGGCTGGGCGCAGTTGCGACGGTTGTGCTGCTGGGCGCCGACATGGCGGGCGGGATGAGACCGGCATCGGCCCAAGGGGGCATCGTGTGCGAATACGGCACCGCGCGATACAAGCGCTGTTGCCGCGAATCCTACCGACGCAATCCTGACCTCGGCCCGAGCCGGCGCGCGCGCGATATCGACGCCTGCGTGAATCGCGATACGTCGGAGCAACCCGCCGAGAAGAGTGAGCGCCGAGAGCAGAGGGGCCGGGATGATCGCGGTCCGCCGCCCGCGGGGTTCCGGCGCCTCGATTGCTCGGCGGATGGGTGCCGGGGCGGCTGCGCGGAAGATGAAGTTGTCATTTCGGCCTTCTGCCCCTCGGGTTCCCCGACCGTGGACGGAGATCGCGACGTGCGATGTGCCGAAGGCCGCGAGCGGCCCGCCGTTCTCGTTTGTGCCAAGCGATGAGCGAATCCGCCGGCGGCATCAGCGCGGGCGATTTTCTCGTGATCGTGGGCGGGCGCACGCCGGCGAGCTTCATGTCATGACCTCTCCCGGTACGGCGCTGATCAGGGCCGTGGCGCCATGGGCGGCAGGACCGTGTCTCGTGTCATGTCTCCTGGCCTGGAACCCGACGCCCGCGTCCGCCGCCGACACGAGCGAGCCCGGGGTCATCGTGTTGGTCGCCCGCGCATCCAACGCCTGCTTCAGCGCCGCCATTCGGGTGGCCGGCACGCTGGTCGCACGCAAGGAGGCCATAGTCATCCCGGAGGTCGAAGGCTATCGCATCGTGCAGATCCTTGCCCGCGAGGGGGATACCGTCACGGCCGGTCAAACGCTCGCGCGCCTGACGCGCCCGGCGGGGGAAGGCGCACCCGCCCCCGCCGCTCCCACGCAACCCGCCACCGCGCTGGTTCGCGCGCCCGCCGCCGGGGTCGTGATCCAGAGCAACGCCGTGGTGGGCGGCATCGCGTCTGCACGGGCGGGGCCGTTGTTTCGTATCGCCGTTGACGGCGACGTCGAACTTGCCGCCGAGGTTCCCAGCATCTACGTCCCGAAACTCGAGGCGAAGCAAAACGTTCGCGTGACGACGGAAGACAATCGCGACCTGACGGGTCGTGTCCGCACTCTTCCGGCCCAAATCGACCCGCAAACGCAGCTCGGCCGCGTACGCATTGCGGTCGAACACGACCCTACCCTTCGGGTGGGGGAGTTCGCCCGGGCCACCATCAATGCAAGCCGCAGCTGCGGCGTTTCCGTGCCGAAAACGGCGGTCCTTTATCGGACCGAGGGCACCAGCGTACAGGTGGTTCGCGACAACGTCGTTGAAACCCGGCGCGTGCGCGTCGGCCTGTTCTCGGATGCTGCGGTCGAGATTAGCGAGGGCGTCAGCGAGGGCGAACTGGTCGTGGCGAATGCCGGAACCTCGCTGCACGACGGCGACAAGGTGAAAGCGACGCTGAGGGACGATAGCGATCGGACGGGAGGACGCTGATGGCGCTCAATGTCTCCGCATGGTCGATACGGACGCCACTCCCCTCCATCGTGTTTTCGATCATCGTCGTGCTGCTCGGCGCCGTCAGTTTCAACCGGCTGCCGATCACGCGGCTGCCGAATGTCGACCTGCCCAATATCGCGATCACCGTGGTCCAGGGCGGCGCCGCGCCCGCCGAACTCGAGGCGCAGGTCACCAAGACCATCGAAGACGCCGTCTCGAGCGTCGAGGGCGTCAAGCACATTCAATCCACGATCACCGACAGCGTCTCGGTGACCACGGTCCTATTCAATCTGGACGTCAATTCCGACCGCGCGCTCAACGACGTGAAGGATGCCGTCACGCGCGTTCGCGGCGAGCTTCCGCGCGGCATCGAGGAGCCGCTCGTCCGCCGCATCGACATCACCGGACTTCCAATCGTCACTTATGCGGCGATCTCGCCCGGCAAGACGCCCGAGCAGCTCTCCTGGTTCGTCGACGACGTGGTCGAGCGCCAGCTGCAGGGCGTCCGCGGCGTCGGCCGGGTCGAGCGGATCGGCGGCGTGGAACGCGAGATCCTGGTTTCGCTCAACCCCGATCGGCTGCAGGCCCTCGGTTTGACGGCCGCCGACGTGAGCCGCCGGCTGCGCGCCAACAACATAGATCTCGCCGGCGGGCGCGCCGAGGTGGGCGGACGCGATGAATCGATCCGCACGATCGCGGGCGCAAGAACGCTCGATGCCTTGGCGGGGACGATCATCGCCTTGCCGGGGGGCGGCCAAGTCCGTCTCGGCGACCTCGGGGTGGTCACCGACACCATCGCCGATCCGCGAACATTCGCCCGCCTCGATGGCGAACCGGTGGTCGCCTTCGGGATCGTGCGCACGAAGGGTGCGAGCGACGTAACGGTCGCCGCCAATGTCGCGGCGCGCATCGATGAGATCAAGGCGGCGCACCCCGAGGTCGAGCTCAAGCTGATCGACAGCTCGGTCAAGCACACCCTCGGCAACTACGACAACGCCATTCACACGCTGTTCGAAGGCGCGGCGCTTGCCGTCATCGCGGTGCTCATCTTCCTGCGCGACATACGCGCCACTGTCATCGCGGCGGTAACCCTGCCGCTGTCGATATTTCCCGCCTTCTGGGCGATGGACGCGCTCGGCTTCTCCCTCAACCTCGTGAGTCTGCTTGCGATCACGCTGAGCACCGGGATCATCGTCGATGACGCCATCGTCGAGATCGAGAATATCGTGCGGCATATCCGCATGGGAAAATCGGCCTATCAGGCGGCGATCGACGCCGCCGACGAAATCGGCCTGGCGGTCATCGCGATCAGCTTGACCATCATCGCGATATTCACGCCGGCGAGCTTCATGAGCAGCGTCGCCGGTCAGTTCTTCAAACAGTTTGGCATCACGGTTTCGGTTCAGATCCTGTTTTCGCTTCTGGCGGCGCGCCTCGTCACCCCGATGCTTGCCGCTTACTTCCTGCGCGCGCATGCCAGCCAGGAAGAACGCCACGGCCGGCTGATGGCGACCTACGCGTGGCTCGTGGACCTGTCCGTGCGCCGACGGTATCTCACGGTACTGCTGGGCTTCGTGCTGCTCGCGGTCTCGCTCTGGAGCGCGACGCTCCTCCCGCGAGACTTTTTGCCGAAGCAGGACACCGCGCGCTCGGTGCTCGCGATCGAGTTGCCGTCCGGTTCGCAGCGCAAGGAGACCGAAGAGAAGACGGAAGGGATCGTAAAGAAGCTGCGCACCCGCCCGGAGGTGCAGAGCGTGTTCGTCGACGGCGGGCGCATTCCGCCGGCGGCCCGCGAGCCGCGCAAGGCGACGCTGATCATCAACTACGTGCCCAAGGCGGACCGCAAGATCTCCCAGGCCGAGATCGAGCAGAGCATCGGCCGCGACCTCGCGAACCTTCCGGACATCCGCTACTGGTTCCTCGACGACAACGGCCAGCGCGCCATCTCGATCGTGATCACGGGGTCGGACAACGTGACCGTCGGCAGCGTCGCCGCCGAGTTGGCGAACCAGATGCGACGGACAACGGTCGTCACGAACGTCGTCTCCACCGCCGCGCTTGACCATCCGGAGCTGCGCATCATCCCGCGCAAAGATCTCGCCGCGCGCCTCGGCGTGTCGACCGAGGCGCTCTCCGATGCGATTCGGGTGGCGACCATCGGCGACGTCGGCCCGAACTTGGCGAAATACGATGCCGGCGATCGGGTGATCCCGATCCGCGTCCAGATCGAAGACAGCGGACGCGCCGACCGGCAGGTGCTCGAGCAGCTGCGCGTGCCGACCGGGCGGGGCGGAACGGTGCCGCTTTTGGCGGTTGCCGAGATTGAGCTGGGACAAGGCCCGATCAGCATCAATCGGTTCGATCGCCAGCGCCAAGCAACCGTCGAGGCCGATGTCGTGGGCAATGCCGCCTTAGATGAGGCGCTCGCCGCAATCGACGCCCTCCCGGTCATGAAGAACCTGCCGCCCGGCGTCAAACGAAACAAGTCGGGTGCCGCGGAGGCCATGGACGATCTGTTCGGCGGCTTTTCCGAAGCCATGCGCAACGGCCTGGTCATGGTCTATGCGGTGCTGGTCCTCTTGTTCGGCAGCTTCCTACAGCCGATCACGATCCTGTTTTCCTTGCCGCTGTCGATCGGCGGCGCCATCGCCGCGCTGTTTCTCACCAGCCGGCCGATCAGCATGCCGGTGATCATCGGCATTCTCATGCTCATGGGCATCGTCACGAAGAATGCGATCATGCTGGTCGACTTCGCAATCGAGTCGATTGCCCATGGCGTCGAGCGGGGTCAGGCGATCGTCGAGGCCGGTACCAAACGGGCGCGGCCGATCGTCATGACCACCTTCGCGATGGTGGCGGGCATGGCGCCGGCCGCCATCGGCGTGGGCGCGGGGGGCGAATTCCGCTCGCCGATGGCAATCGCCGTCATTGGCGGGCTGATCGTCTCGACTTTTCTATCGCTACTGTTCGTTCCCGCGTTTTTCGCAGTGATGGACGACCTGGGAAGTTCGATATGGCGGCTGTCCCGCCGGTTTATCGTAACCGAGGATGCCAAGGATAAGGGGCACGACTCCCCGCCCGCGGCGGCTGCGTGAGCGACGCCAAGCGCCCGCGCCGGTCATGTTGGGGATCGTGGGCCGATCGGTTGTCCCGGCTTTCGCGCGCATGGCACGACACCGCGCTTAAGTGAGCCCGACCGGACTTCGCCGTGTATCATCCGGTCGCGGCCTCGGTCGACGTTGCCACGGTCGACCGGGGCCTTTTTCATGCGACGGGGATGAGCGGTGGCGTGCGCACCTCTGGCCGGCGCACGAAGCGGGCTACACGAAGAAGACCGCGTAGATCCCCATGCCGAGGGTCGTGGTGAATATCGCCTGAATCGCCCCGAACGATATATCGCTGATATCATGGGCAACGTACGGGTAGGCCATGCGTCCCAGCGGAAAAACGACGCTCGTCACCAGCGCGACGCACATGAGCTTCAGGATGATCGGCTTGCTGACCATTGTTCCCCTCTTGGCATGGTTCTCCCGGGCGCAATAAAGCGCCAAATGCCGCAAAAGAAAAGCCGGTTGCGCGCCTTTCCCCACCTGGCCGGCAACCGGCTAGGTCTCGGGGGGCGGCGGGCGGGTAAGCGCGCGGCCCCCGACCGCGGCCATCATTCATATGGTGTGGCGTCGCGGTCGGTTTCGCGCGACAAATGAGCCGTGCCCGATCGGCGACCGCGTCGCGCATTTTGGGCTTGAGGACACGCAATGGCGCTTTATAGACCCGTGACCGTGCTCACCGGCGCCTCGTCCGGAATCGGCGCGGCGCTGGCGCGCGTGTTTGCCGACCACGGCCACGAAGTCGCTTTGGTGGCGCGCCGCGAGCCCGAGCTTACGGCGCTCGCCGACCAGATCGCCGCCGCCAACCGCAAACGGCCGCTGGTCCTGTCGATCGACCTCGCTCGTAGCGATGCGCCGGCGCGGATTTCCCACGAGTTGATTGCGCGCGGGCTCGAGCCGGCCATCGTGGTCAACAATGCGGGTTTCGGGCTATCGGGCGCCGCGACCGCGCTCGATCGCAGCGAACAGCTTGCCATGATCGATCTCAACGTGCGCACGCTGACCGACATGTCGCTGCGCTGGGTCGAGAGCCTGGCGCGCCATCGCGGCGGCATTCTCAACGTCGCCTCGCTGGCGGGCTTCCTGTCCGGTCCCAACATGGCGGTTTATTACGCCACCAAAGCGTATGTACTTTCCTTCAGCGAAGCGCTGCACGTGGAACTCAAACCGCGTGGCGTGCGCGTCACCGTGCTCGCCCCGGGCCCCGTTCCAACCGAGTTCCAGGCGCGCGCCGGCCTCGGCGCCAACCTGCCGCGTCTGCTCAAGTGTACGCCCGAGCAGATCGCGCGCGCGGGATATGCCGGATTGATGCGCGGGCGGCGGCTCGTCGTTCCCGGCATAGGGAACAAGCTCGTCACGCTCCTGCCGCGGATGCTGCCGCGCGGCCTGATGCTGCGGATCATTCAGGCCGACCAAGCCGGCCGCGCCAAGGCGCGGCAGGAAGACTGGCCGCGGCGCCGGCCGGAGGGCACCGGTTAGATCAGAGCACCGATCATGCCGTAGCCGGCATGGAGCAAAGCGGGATGCGGGGCCGCAGGTTCGGGATTGCGTTACGCGGACTACGAGTGTGGCGCACTCTCGGCGTCCAGCTTGACCTGGGTCTCGGCGGCGCCCGGTCCCTGATATGCCGCGCGCTCGCCGAAGCATTTGGCGATGGCGTCCGGCTGCTCGGCCCATCGGGTGACGGGCACCGGGCCGCACACCAGCAGGAAATAGTCATATGGCGCCCGCTGGTCGTTCGCCATGACGTATTGGTAGTGCATGCGGAACTGGCTGCCGCGTACCCGGTCGTACGCGGCGTCGGACAGCATGTCGCGCAGGCGCACGGGCCATATGATCGGGTTCACGCGCCCGGCTCCGACCTCTACGCCGACACCGCCGACCGGATCGAAGTCCCAGAAGTTCATGATGTCTTTGCGCGCCTGGCAATCGACCCAACGCACGGCCGGCTCGGTCGCGAGGCGTCGGATCGCCGTCCGCATGCGCTCGGCCGCCGGATGGATCGCAAAGGCCGGCAGCAGCGACCCCACCGTGATGAGCGTGACGCGCGGTCCGCGGCGGCCGAGATCGGGATCGAGTTCGAGCGCGCGCGTGGTCACGATCGGCGCGGTCAACCCGCCCGCGCTGTGCCCAACGATGAGGATTTCGTCGGCTTCGCCAGCGCGCGCCGCCGCCGCGAGCCTCTGGGCGAACGCCTCGACCGGTCGCTCGTAGCCGGTCGGCCGGCCGCGCGCGAAGTCGCGCATGAGGGGCCAGCCGTTGGTGACCTGCAGCAATAGCCAATGGTCGGCGAGCGGGCGCAGTGCGGCAAACAGCGCGACCCAGACCGCGATCGCACCGAGCAGCGCGACCAGCAACGGCGCGCCGGTTGCGCGCTCGATCGCCACCGCCGCGCCCGCGCCCACCACGATCGTCATCACGAGCCACGCGAGCAGCGGCGCCTGCAGCACCACCAAGTGCAGCGCGAAGCGCCACGCCGCACGGACGGTGCGCAACAGCGCGCCGCTCACCAGATCGTCGAATATCCAGTGCAGCGTGCGCGGAATCTGCCGCACCAGCGGCCGGCGCGCCGCGGCCCTGATGACGTGCTCGAGCCGCACGAACTCGTAGCGCGTCGAGGTCTGCCAGTTCGCGCCTTTGGTCTCGACGTCCCAATGGGCGACGTCCTCACAATCGACGACAAGCTCGCTCAGACTTGCCTCGACCCCCCACGTCTTGACAAAGCGCGACAGCTCGCGCGCAAACAGGCGATGATAGCCCTCGGCGCCGCGCGGGTCGAAACCCTCGACATAGAAGACGTGCCGCCGCCGGATCACAGCTGGTCTCGCTGCAGGGGCGGCTTTCCCATCATCGCGGCCGAGCGGCAGCCAACGGCTCAACCCACGTCGAGCGGCTCGGTGCCGGCCGGGTTGCCCGACGCATCGAGGGTGATCTTGTCGACCCGCGCCTCGGCTTGGCGCAGCAACTCCTCGCAGCGGCGCTTGAGGGCTTCGCCGCGCTCATAGATCGCCACCGATTCCTCGAGCGGCACGTCGCCGCGCTCGAGCTTCTGCACGATCGTTTCGAGCTCCCCCAGCGCCTTTTCGAACGGCAGCCCCTTCACGTCGGCATTGGTGTTCTCGGCCATGGCCTCATCCCGGGTGCGAGTCGCTTTGCGCCCATGTTAGCGCGTCCGGCAGCATGGTGGCGAGCCGAGCGCAATTGGCTTGCGGCGAACTGACCTGATCGCTACCCGCGCATCAGCACCATGACGTGGGCGGCGACGGAACGGGCAAGACCTTCGAGGTCATAGCCGCCTTCGAGCACCGAGACCACCCGGCCGCCGGCGTCGGCATCGGCGATCTCCATCAGTTTCTGCGTCGCCCAGGCGAAATCCGCCTCCAGCAGATTGAGGTTGGCAAGGGGATCGCGCGCATGCGCGTCGAAGCCGGCGGAGATCACGATGAGATCGGGGTGGAAATCCCTCAGCCGCGGCAGGATCGCGGTCTCGAACGCCTCGCGGAACTCGACCCCGCCGTCGCCCGGGGCGAGCGGCGCGTTGACGATGGTGCCGTGCTCGCCCCGCTCGGAGGCGGATCCGGTGCCGGGATAAAGCGGCATCTGGTGCGTCGAGCAGTACATCACCGTCGGGTCGTTCCAGAAAATCTCCTGCGAGCCGTTGCCGTGATGGACGTCGAAATCGACGATCGCCGCGCGCTCGGCGCCGTGGCGCTTCTGCGCGTGACGGGCGGCGATCGCCGCATTGTTGAACAGACAAAAACCCATGGGCCGGGCGGTTTCGGCGTGGTGGCCCGGCGGGCGCACGGCGACGAAGGCGTTGGCCGCCGTCTTTGCCATCACCTCGTCGACCGCTCGCACCGCACCGCCTGCCGCGCGCAACGCCGCCTCGAAGCTGCCCGGCGACATGGACGTGTCGGCATCGAGGTGCGCGAGCCCCTCGCGCGGCGTCGCCTCGCGAATACGCTCGATGTAGTCGACCGAATGGCACAGCGCGATGGTCTCGAGGGCGGCGGCGGGCGCCTGCGCGCGCGCCAGCATCGCAAATCGCTCATGCTCGAGGATGCGCTCGATCGCGCGCAGCCGGTCCGGCCGCTCCGGATGGCCGAGCGGCGTCACGTGGTCGAGGCAGGCCGGATGGGTGAGCAGAAGCGTGGGCATGGCGCGCGGCGGTTTCGATCGGGTCGATCAAGCCTTCGCGGCCAGGCTCACGCCGGGCGGCGGCTTGTCCCCGTCGGGCACGAAGAAGTCGGGCGCGAGCGGCTCGCGCGGGTCGACCCGGTAGCGATCGAAGTCGGTCACGCCCTCGGCGGCCAGGAACGTATCGTCGATCAGGAAATGGCCGGTGAAGCTCTTCGCGGGCTTGAGAAAAATACGGCAAGCGGCATCGGCGAGAATGTCAGGCGTGCGCGAGCGGCGCATGATCGCATCGCCGCCGAGCAGGTTCCTGATGGCCGAGGTCGCAATCGTCGTGCGCGGCCACAGCGCGTTGACGGCGATGCCCTTCGGGCGCAGTTCGCCGGCAAGCCCCAGCACCACGAGGCTCATGCCGTACTTGGCCATCGAATAGGCGGTGTGGCCGGCGAACCACTTTTCCTTCAGATCGAGCGGCGGCGACAGCATCAGAATGTGCGGGTTCTCGGCCTTCTCCAGATGCGGGATCGCGTACTTTGACACCATGAAGGTGCCGCGCGCATTGACCTGCTGCATTAGATCGAAGCGCCGCATGTCGGTCTCGACCGTTGTGGTCAGCTGAATCGCGCTTGCGTTGTTGACCACAATGTCGAGCGTCCCGAAGGCCGCGACGGTTCGCTCGATCGCCGCCTTGACCGACGCTTCATCGCGAACGTCGACGACGAGGGGAAGCGCGCGCCCACCGGCCTTTTCGATGTCCGCGGCGGCGCTGTGGATGGTCCCGGGCAGCTTCGGATGCGGCGCATCGGTCTTCGCGGCAATCGCGACGTTGGCGCCGTCGCGGGCGGCCGCGAGCGCGATCGCGAGGCCGATGCCGCGCGACGCGCCGGTGACGAACAGGGTCTTGCCGCTAAGGGACATCTTGCCCGGCCTCGCATTTCAATGCGCCATCGGACGCGCGGCGCGCGTCTGTTGAACGACAAAGGCAGCCGATCTCTCCATACCACAATCGCCGGAACCGAGCGGTCGCATCGTCTCCTGCCTACTCGGCCAATACATAGCTTCCTGGCGCCGGCATGAGCGGCGGGAATTCGCTGCTTCCAAGCTTCGGTGGCGCTTCCTTAATGCCACCCGATAGCTCGGCGAGCCATTGGTGCCAATCGTCCCACCAGCTTCCCTCGTGCCGTGTCGCCGCGCGACGCCATTCCTCGGGCGTCTCCGGCTTCGCACGGTTGGTGTAATACACCGCATTCGCGAGCCGTGGCGGGCGAAGGACGCTCTGAACGTGCCCACTGGTGCTGAGGATGAATCGGTGCCGTCCGCGGAACACCTTGTAAGCCCGATAGCAGCCGTGCCACGGCATCAGGTAGTCGTCTTCGCCGCCGACGAAGTAGGTATTGATCTTGACCTTACTGAAGTCAATGGAGCGATCCAAGACCTTCAGCGCGTGAGGCGTGCGGAAGACATCCTTGTCGTACATATCGAGGAAATCGCTGTTCAAAGACGCCGGCAAACGAGTCGGGTCATTGTCCCAATAGAGCACATCCAGCGGCGGTGGACTCCTTCCCATCAAGTAATTGTTGATCCAATAGCGCCAGACAAGATCATTTGGGCGCAGCCAGGCGAACACTTTGGCGAGTTCCGCTCCCTGCATGACCCCCATATTTTGCGTGTAGCGCCGAATTCGCTCCAATAAGTCCGGAGTTGTGAACAGCTCCAGTGTCGAACCGTGGTTGGCAAACAGACATGTCACCAACAGGCTGTGGCTCGAGACGAGCGGCTTGCCCAGCTCCGCCAGATAACCAATCAGCGCCATGGCCGTGAGTCCGCCGGCGCACGCGCTGATCAACCCGAGCTTCCGGCTTTTCGTCGTCGCGCAAATGACGTCGATCACCTGAAGGGTCGACGCTACATAGGTGCCCAGTCCCCAGTGAGCCTCTGCTTCAGTCGGATTGCGCCAGCTGATGGCGAACATCTGCAGGCCGCCGTGAATCAGATGACCGATGAGGCTGTTTTTCGGCTTCAAATCGAAAATGTAATATTTGTTGATCTGGGGCGGGATGAGAAGAACGGGGCGGCGGTAGACGAGCGGCGTTTGAGGCCTGTACTGGATCAACTCGAGTTGGGAATTGCGGAAAATGACGGTCCCCTCCGTGAGCGCCAGATCCCTTCCCACCTCATAGGCGTCTGATCGAATTTGCCGCGGCATGGCGTGATTGCCGATCAGATCGGAGAGCCAATTGTGCAGGCCCGATACCGCGCTCTCGCCGTCGCTGTCGCGCGCCCGCTTGAGCGCTGCCGGGTTCAGCGGCAGGTTCGACGGAGCGATTGCGGCGATAATTTGCTCGAAAATGAAACCGATCCGCTTGTGGTCATCGTCGTTCAGTATCTCATCGGCCAGCCAGCTCTGCATAGTCTGACTCCACGCAATATACAATTGCACCAGTATCCGATGGAACGCGCTGTCATTCCAAAGGCTATCCTTGAATCGATGGTCTCCATGTTCAGGCTTCAGATCCGATTCGTTCCTGAAAATCTTCAAGACCTGGTCTGCAAAGTCCGCATAATGTGCGGCAAGGCTGTTCGGCTGCTTGATTGCCTGGATGATGATGAGCTGCAGCGTCTCAAGAACGCCCTTGCCACGAAAGGCGGAGGCAAGCGGGAGCCCTGTGTTGGCCTCGGCAGCAGGCTCGTCCTCTGCGGCGATCTTGTCGCGAAGCGCGTTCAGGACGCGTGAGGCCTCATCGATGAGGAACAGGGCTTTCTTGCCGACGCTGCTCGGTTCAGGCTTGCCGCGGCCGTCATGCGCTTGCCGCGTGCCCAGAATGGCCTTGTCGACGAACTCCGCGAAGTCACGGCAGACCTCGTATCCGAACGTGTCGTCACCGCGGGTTTTCATCGCCGACCCAAATGACGCAACTAAATGCCGTGCGCAGCTAGCTCGTCGCGTGCGAACGCGAATGTGGAATACCAACCGTCGGCAAGCCGCAGCGCTGTTCGGTCGGTGGCTTAGTCTCGCTCGGCAGATCCGGGAAGGCGGCGGACAACCAAGTCCACGACTTGGCTGGAAAGCCCAGGCAGGCAAACCATGCCGACATAATCTCGGCCCTCTTCAAGATTCGCGCTAATCGGCACCTTGATCTGGATAACGGCGCTTTCCCCCGCCTTCACAGTAACTGATGGCGGCACCAATTGAACGGAATCCGGAGGCAGTTCGCCCTGGACGGCGAATGTGAGAGAGAGATCATTCGGCGAGGGATTGTTCACGATGAAGGCACCGCCGGCCACTTCGCCCATCGGCCCTGCGAACAACACCGGCGAACGCCTTGGTTCAGACCCTATGTTGTTCGGTTGGCCGCTCGCGTCCGGCTGATCGCTCACGCCCGATCGTATGATGCCGTCGACGGCCTTCACGTAGTTCGTCAACAAATTCAACAAGGCCGAGCAGGACTCCACATGGAGCTTGGTAACGTCCCGCACGATTTGGACAACACGGCTCATGATTACGGGTTTGGTGCCGGTTTCGTCAGCGGACCGAAACAGGGCTTGGCGCAGTAAAAGTGATCGTACCAGTGCACCAGGTAATCGGGCCGATCCTCGATAGCGATTTCGCGACAGCACCGCTCGTCGCAACCGCACGTATCGATTTTCCATCGGATATAGTGGCTGCGGCAGCCGACGATCCAGATCACGAAGTCGTAGGCCGACGCCACGGCGCTTCCGCTGGAAGGCACGTTGAACGTGACATCGATGACGGCGCGCGCCTTCGGGCCGAGCGTCACATTGGTTGGCGATATCGCGAGGAGCGACGCGTTGGCGCCGGAAGCCTGCGCGGTGTAGGTATGCGACCGAAAGTCCTCGTTGGTGACGGTCAGCCGGAGCTGTCCTTGTCCTCCCGGCCGCAACGAGCATTCGACTTCGCCGCCGAATACCGGCATCCAGCAAGGTTCGGGAATCTCGCAGCACGAGGAATGCTTCGGCAGGCTGACCCCGACGCAGCGCAACATGTCGAGCACGCCGCCGGTCCCGGCGGCAACGACCTTCAATATCTCGCCTCCGAACGCGACCTGGGCGGCGACCAACCCCTTCAGGGAATCGGCGATTCCGCTGAGATCAGTCGATTTACAATCGATGCGGTCCTTCATGTTTTGTCACCACTTTTGCGCCTGAGAACATTAACTCCGATCGAATAGCGAAGCGGTCCCAGAGGCCCTTCCCCATAATAGGAATGGCCCGGCTTGAGTTTCTCAGGCAGGTTCGCCCTGATCGTCAGCCTACGTTCTGTTCGCGGCGCAAGGTCCCCCGCCCCGTCGATCCGCAGCTTGAGCATTCCACCATCTCCTGTGCGCAACGCGAGTATAAAATGCTTAAGCAGGTCCAGCGGGTCATTGCTGTCCAATCGCCAGGTGCTGGCGAAGGCTTCTTCCAACCCATTCTTGTCGTGCAGGCCGACCACGCTCGTCGCCGGAAGGTCAACCGCCACGTTGCCATCGTTGTACAGCGTCACCGTCTGCTCTGCAGCGGCGCCAGGCCGGCCTTCGAGAACGGTTTGAGCGGGACTGGCGCTCAGCCGGCCGTAGGGCTCGACACTCAAGGCAACCGGCTGGACTTCGCCGTTCATTTCGAGTTGCGCCGCGTATTCGCCCGGAGGCGTATGCACCGGAAGGGACACACGCAGTTCTCCAGCCCCTTCGCGCCGGCGCACGACCCGCGCACGCACCGAGGTCGATCGGCCATCGCTGCTCAGAGAGGTCGGTAACAAGACTCGACACTCTTTCAAATTCGGCGGCAGCGGGCCGAAGAGCCGCAAATTCCGGGGAGGCCCCTGAAGGCGAAGTTGCTGGACCGCTGCGTCTGACGTGCTCGCCATTCGACAACTGCCTGTGTGCCGCACGGTGGTTCGACTAGGGTGAGGCAACCGCTCCAGCGTCCGGCTTCAGATCCAAATACCGGCATTCGCACGGGTTGGGAACGTAAGGCTCGGTAATCACCTGCCCCTGTCCGCAAAGGCGCACCGACAGGAACTCACTCCCCAGGAGCGAGAGGCAGACTGTGTAATCTACAGGAAAGTGCGCGCGGATCGAGGGGAGTTCCTTCAATCTGATGGACAAATCGAGCGGCTCGATCTTGATCGGCGCCAGCGTCACGGTCAGGCCGATCGGCGTCGTTGTGCCGCCAACATCCAGGGTGATTGGCGTCGTTCCGCCAACATCCAGGATGATTGGCGCCGTCAGGTCAACATTAAGAGTGTAAGTGGTCGGTACGCTCATTTTTCTCGCCTCAAAGGCATTATCGCACAGGGCCCATCCGGGATTGCGACGGTGAGGAACGCAAAAATAAATTTATTTTGAGCAGGGTACAACTTCACCGATCGGGAGTCAAACGCTACGTAGCAACTGTCTTTTCACCCGACCTATCAATATCCGAGGGTGAAAGTTGCGCAGGCTTTACATCGGCCCGCCAGCGCCACATCAGCCCGCCAGCGCCGCTTGCGCCTCGTTCACGCTGCCGGCACCCTCGACCACCGTGTGTTCGAGGCCGGAGGCCGAGACCGCGAGGTTCTCGGCAAAAAACCGCGCCAGCGCAATGCGCGCCCCATGGTCCTCGGCGCCGTTGCCGGCCGCACGGACCGCCAATGCATCGGTCGCAAGCGCGCAGCCGCCGGCTGCAAGCGCGAACAGGCGCAGGTAAGGCGTGGCGCCGGCGAGCACCGCCTCGGGCGCCGCATCGAGCCGGGCGAGCAGCCAGCGGGTCGAGCGCTCCAGGCTGTCGACCGCTTCGTCCAGCCGCGCGCCAGTGGCGCCCAGGGCCGGGTCGTTCACGGCCTGGACATCCGACACGGTCGCGCGCAATTCATCGAGATAGGCCTTGACGGCCCCGCCGCCGGACAGCGGCAGCTTGCGCGTGACGAGATCGATTGCCTGGATGCCGTTCGTGCCCTCGTAAATCGTCGCAATGCGCGCGTCGCGCAGGTGCTGGGCGGCGCCGGTCTCCTCCACGTAACCCATGCCGCCGTGCACCTGAATGCCGAGCGAGGCGACCTCGACGCCGATGTCGGTCGAGAATGCCTTGGCGACCGGGGTCAGCAGGGACGCGCGCTCGTGCGCGGCTTGGCGCGCGGCGGCGTCCGTGGCGCGGTGCGAGCGGTCGATCGCAGCCGCGGTGGCATAGCAGATCGCGCGCGCCGCCCGCGTGAGCGCCCGCATGGTCAGGAGCATGCGCCGCACGTCCGCGTGCGCGATGATCGGGCTTGCGGGGCCGGAAGCTCCCAATGCGTGTCCCTGCCGGCGTTCGCGCGCATAGGCGAGCGCCTGCTGGGTGGCGCGCTCGGCCACCGCCACGCCCTGCAGGGCGACCGCGAGACGGGCGTTGTTCATCATCGTGAACATGCAGGCGAGGCCGCGGTTCTCTTCGCCGACCAGGTAACCGACGGCGCCGCCGTGATCGCCGTAGACCATGGTGCAGGTGGGCGAGCCGTGGATGCCGAGCTTGTGCTCGATCGAGTGGCTGCGCGCGTCGTTGCGCGCGCCGAGCGATCCGTCGGCATTGACCAGGAACTTCGGCACCAGGAACAGCGAAATGCCGCGGGTGCCGGGCGGCGCATCGGGCAGCCGCGCCAGCACGAAATGCACGATGTTGTCAGTGAGGTCGTGCTCCCCGTACGTGATGAAGATCTTCTGGCCGGTGATGCGATAGCTGCCGTCGCCCGCGCGCTCGGCCTTGGTGCGCAGCGCACCCACGTCGGAGCCGGCCTGCGGCTCGGTGAGCTGCATCGTGCCCATCCATTCGCCGGAGACGAGCTTGGGGAGATAGGTGCGCTTGAGCGCGTCGGCGCCGTGCGCTTCGAGCGCCTCGACCGCCCCCATGGTGAGCACCGGGCCGAGGCCGAAGGCCATCGAAGCCTGGTTCCACATCTCGATGCAGGCGGCGTTGAGCGCGTGCGGCAGCCCCTGCCCGCCGGCATCGGCCGGGCTCGCAAGGCCGTTCCAGCCGGCCGCCGCCCAGGCCGTGTAGGCGTCCTTCCATCCGGGCGGCATGGTCACGGCGCCGTCCTTGAACGGCGTGCCATGGGCATCGCCGACCCGATTGAGCGGCGCGATCACGTCGGTTGCGAACTTGCCGGCCTCCTCGAGCACGGCGTCGACCAGATCCTCGGTGAGATCGCCGTAGAGCCCTTCCTCGATCGCATGCTTGAGGCCGCCCGCGTGCTTGAGCGTGAAGGCGATGTCGGCGACCGGCGCCCGGTAGGTCATGGTGTCCTCGCGATGGCCTTGACGGCCTGCAATCTACGGCGCTACGGCCCGGAGGCGGTGGCGCAATTGGGCGTCTGAGCGGCAGCGCCCAATCTATCCCCCGATCCCCCCTCGTCAACGAGCCTTACCCGATGCCGGTCGAAATCGCGACGCGCACGATACACGCGGATGCCCGCGCGATCGCGGAGGCAGCGCGCATCCTCGCGGCGGGCGGGCTCGTGGCGTTTCCCACCGAGACGGTCTACGGCCTCGGCGCCGGCGCGACCGACGCAACCGCCGTCGCACGGCTCTACGCCGCGAAGGGGCGCCCGACCTTCAATCCGCTGATCGTGCACGTGGCCGATATGGCCGCCGCACAACGCCTGGCGCGGTTCGACATCGCCGCGACGCGGATTGCCGCCTCGTTCTGGCCCGGGCCGCTGACGTTGGTGTTGCCGAAGACCGGCGACTGTCCGGTTGCGGAGCTTGCGACCGCCGGACTCGACACGGTCGCCGTGCGCGTGCCCGACCATCGGGTCGCCCAGGCGCTGATCGAGGCCGTCGCCCGACCCCTCGTCGCGCCGTCGGCGAACCGGTCGGGCCATGTCTCGCCGACCAGCGCGGCCCATGTGGCCGCCGATCTGGGCGGACGCATCGACCTCATCCTCGACGGGGGACCGACGCGGGTCGGTGTCGAATCGACCATCGTGGCGTGCGTCGGCGCACGTCCGGTGCTGCTGCGCCCGGGCGGCGTCGCACGGGCTGCGATCGAGCAAATTCTGGCGGGACCGATCGGCGATGCGCCGCAGGCGCGGCGCGGCGCGCCGCAAGCGCCCGGCATGCTCGTCTCGCATTACGCCCCGGCCACTCGGCTGCGTCTTAATGCCGAAGCGGTCGCGCCGGAGGAGGCCTTGCTCGCCTTCGGGCCGAAACTGCCGGGCGGTGCCGCGCAGGCAATGGCGATACTCAACCTGTCGCCATCGGGCGACCTCGTCGAAGCGGCCGCCAACCTGTTTGCCCATCTGCGCGCGCTCGACCGCGCGGGCGCACCCGCCATCGCCGCCATGCCGGTTCCGCGTAAGGGGTTGGGCGAGGCGATTAACGACCGGCTCGAGCGCGCGGCGGCGCCGCGCGCGTCCACTTGAGCACGCCGCCCGGACGTGGTGAATCAAACGATGCCTTCCTCGCCTTTCCCGCAAACCGCACCGGGCGGCCTCGATATCGGGCTGCTCGCGCGTTTCGCCGCCATCGTCGGCAGCAAATATGTGATCACCGACCCGGCGACTCAGGAGCCTTATCTCGTCGAACCGCGCGGCCTCTACCACGGGCGCACGCCGGCGGTGCTGCGGCCGGGCACGGTCGCCGAGGTTGCGGCGATCCTCAAGCTTGCCAATGAGACGCGCACCCCGCTCGTTCCCCAGGGCGGCAACACCGGGCTGGTCGGCGGCCAGATCCCGCACGGGGGCGAATTCGTCCTCTCGCTCGGCCGGCTCGATCGCATCCGCGAGATCGACCCGACCTCGAACACCATGACGTGCGAAGCGGGCGTCGTGCTCGTGAAGGCGCAGGAGGCGGCAGCCGCGGTCGACCGCCTGTTTCCGCTGTCGCTGGCGGCGGAAGGCAGCTGCACCATCGGCGGCAATCTTGCCGCCAATGCCGGCGGAACCGCCGTGCTCGCCTACGGGAATGCGCGCGAGCTGGTGCTCGGGCTCGAAGTGGCGCTTGCCGACGGGCGCGTGTGGAACGGCCTGAGCAAGCTCAGGAAGGACAATACCGGCTACGACCTGAAGAATCTGTTCGTCGGCGCCGAGGGCACGCTCGGCGTGATCACCGCCGCGGTGCTCAAGCTCTATCCGCGCCCGCGCGCGGTCGAGACCGCCTTCGTCGGCCTCGCCTCCCCGGCCGACGCGCTCGCGCTGTTCAGCCTCGCCGGCGAACGGGCCGGCGGCACGGTGACGAGTTTCGAGCTGATGTCGCGCCTCTCGGTCGAGTTCGCCCTGCGCCACGGCGCCGGCTGCCGCGATCCGCTCGGCGCGCCGCATTCGTGGTACGCGCTGGTCGAACTCTCCTCGCAGGCGCCGGGCCTGCGCGGCTCGCTCGAAGATTTGCTCGCCGCCGGCGCGCAGCGCGGGCACCTCGAGGACGCCACCATCGCGGCGAGCCTCGACCAGGCGCAAGCGTTCTGGCATCTGCGCAACATGCTGTCCGAGGTGCAGAAGGCCGAGGGCGGCTCGATCAAGCACGACGTCTCGGTGCCCGTCGCCGCGGTGCCGGACTTCATCGCGCGAGCGAGCGCTGCGGTGGAAAGCATGATACCCGGTTGCCGGCCCGCTCCGTTCGGCCATCTCGGCGACGGCAACGTCCATTTCAACGTCAGCCAGCCGGTCGGCGCCGACGCCGACGCATACCTCGCCCGCTGGGACGAGATGAGCGCGCTGGTGAACGGCGTCGTTGCGACGCTCGACGGCTCGATATCGGCCGAGCACGGCATCGGCCAGCTCAAGCGCGATCTCCTGCCCGAGGTCAAGGACAAGGTCGCGCTCGAGCTGATGCGTGCGCTCAAGCGCACCCTCGACCCCAACAACATCCTCAACCCGGGCAAGGTGCTGTGAGCGCAGATGGGGAAAGCCTCGCTGTCACGCCGATGGCGGACGGCGACGTCGCGGCGGTCGTCGAGCTGTGGCAACGCTGCGGCTTGACCCGCCCGTGGAACGATCCGTCCGCCGACCTCGCGTTCGCCCGGCGCGGCCCGAACTCCGCCGTGCTGGTCGGCCGGCGCGACGGGGCCATCGTTGCGACCGTGATGGTCGGTCACGACGGGCATCGCGGTTGGTT
>DASZJC010000499.1:0-2519 GCA_035948495.1 Xanthobacteraceae bacterium
ACCGGCATCGCGACGGGCGCG
Source organism: Xanthobacteraceae bacterium (assembly GCA_035948495.1). GTDB lineage: Bacteria > Pseudomonadota > Alphaproteobacteria > Rhizobiales > Xanthobacteraceae > AP-16. Next base: position 22 of record DASZJC010000499.1, read on the forward strand.
CCGCGCGCCAGCATGACGCGCCTGATCTCGCGCTCGACGTAGTGGGCGAGCTTGCGCGCGCCGGCTTTGGTGAAGTGCACGCCATCGCCGGCGCGCAGCCGGCGCGTCTGCCCCTCGAAATCCGGACCCTGGACGACGTAATTGCCGTTCTCGTCGACGAACCCGTCCCACACGTCCACGTAGACGATGCCGGCCTTCTCCGCCCGATCGCGATAGAGGTCGTTGAGATAGACCATGTCGGCGGTCGAGCGTGAGCCGCGGATCGCCGGCAACCCGACCCAAAACACCGGGACGCCCTTCGATTTGAGCGCCGCGATCGTCTCGTCGATGCGCTTGGCGTAGAGCTCCGCCCATTTATCCGAGCGGAACGGATGGGTGGTCGAGCCCGACGGCGTCGGCTCGGGCGCCGGTGCGATGATCGCGGGCTCCTCGCCCCCCGCCTCGGCATCGCCGGGCGGCGCCGGCGGCTGCTCGGTGGGCGGCGCCGTCTGCTGGGCGTGCGGCTGGGCGGCAGGCGGCTTGGCGGCCGCCGCCGGCTTGGTGGCCGCCGCCGGCTGGGTGGCCGGGTGCGGGCGCTCGCGGATCGACTGGCGATCGGCAAGCCCGGTCATCATCACCACGAAGTCGGGCTTTTCGCCGGCGAGCGTTTCGCGCACGGCCGCGACCGCGTCGTAGGCCTCGCGCCCCTCGGTCTTGATCAGCCCGCGGTTGGCGCGCGGCTTGCGCGTCACGCCGATTTCCGGGGTTTCGGCGAAAGCCTCTTCGAGACCGTAGCCGAGCCAGTCCGCCATCGAATCGCCCAGCACCAGCACGTTCGTGGTGGCCGGGGCCTCGCGCTTATGCGCCGGCGGCGCCCGGGAGTAATCGGCCGGCGCTTCGCGCCGCGGTTCCTGCTGCTGCCATGGCCAGCCGTAGGGGCTCTGCCGGTGCGGCACGCGTTGCTGTTGTCCGAAGGACGGGAAGCCCCACTGCGCGGCAGCCGGAGACGCAGCGCCGGCAAGCACCGCGCCGGCGGCGGCGATCGCCACCAGCAGGACCGGGCCGGCAAGCCGGCGCGCCATCGCACTCTTGCTTCGCATCGCGCTCCTCGGTCCGGGCCGGACCATGTGCCGCTCGAAAAACGGCCGGGGCCGCCGACCTGTTCCGGCCGCTCCGGCCCATTCGGGCCTGATCCTAGCACGCGGAACGTGTCAAACTGAAGGTGCGGCGGCACGCGCGGCCGGCGTCAACGCCCGCGCAGGCGCTCGAGCACCTCCGCGGAGGCAAAGCCGTCCGGGACAAGACCGGCGCGAGCCTGGAAGTCGCGCAGGGCCGCGCGCGACTTGGCGCCGAACCGGCCGTTGGGCTCGCCGGCAGCGAAACCGCGCATGACCAGCCGCTGCTGCAGCTCGTAGATTTCGGCGCGGGTGAGCACGCGCTCGTCGCGCGGCCACGGCTGCACGATCGGGCCGCCGCCGCGCATGCGGTCGGCGAGATGGCCGATCGCCATCGCATAGGCCTCGGCCGGATTATATTTCATGATGACGCGGAAATTGTTGAGCATCAGGAAGCCCGGACCGCGCACGCCGGCCGGGACCAGCAGGTAGGCGCGCTCCGTCGGCCGCGCGAACGGCTGGTTGCCGACGCGGCGCACGCCGAGACGCTGCCATTCGTGCAACGCGAATTGGCGCGACCGGTCGGCCAGCAGATAATTGAACCCCTTCGGGACGACGACCTCGTAGCCCCAGGTCTGGCCGGGCACCCAGCCGTCCTTGCGCAGGTTGTTGGCCGTCGAGGCGATGACGTCGGGCACCGAATCGACCACGTCGCGCCGGCCGTCGCCGTCGAAGTCGACCGCGTAGCGCTTGAACGAGGTCGGCATGAACTGGGTCGGCCCGAACGCCCCGGCCCACGAGCCCTTGAGCCGGTTGGCGGGAACGTCGCCGTGCTGAATGATTTCGAGCGTCGCCAGGAACTCGTCGCGGAAATACGCTTGGCGCCGGCCGACGCAGGCCAGCGTCGCGGTCGAGCGGACGACCGACCGCTCGCCGATGGCGGTGCCGAAGTTCGACTCGACACCCCAGATCGCCGCGATGATGTGGCGATCGACCCCATAGGCCTTCTCGACGGCGTCGAACGCCGGCCGATAGGTCGCGAGCATCTCGCGCCCCTTGGCGATGCGCTCGTCGCTCACCAGCAGGTCGAGGTAGTCCCAGAACGACTTGGTGAATTCCGGCTGGGCGTCGAGCAAATCCATGATGTGCAGATCGGGCTCGAGATCGGCGGTCTGGGCTTCGAACGTCCGACGCGACACCCCGCGCCGCTCGGCGGCGGGCCACAGGCCTTCGAGGCAGTTGTGGAAGTTCGCGGCTGCCGCCCGGATCGCGGCGGGCGTCATCAGCGGATCGCCGGACGAGCCCGGCTCGCCGCTCCAGCCGGAAGCGCCGGGCGTATAGGCGGTCGGGGAAACGGTTGCGGTGATCCCGGCCGGGGGACGCGGATAACGGTCGTCCTGCGCC
>DASZJC010000500.1:0-1557 GCA_035948495.1 Xanthobacteraceae bacterium
CGCTCGGCGAGCGCATCGCGCGCCGCCTCGACCGCCATGGTGACCGCGTCCTCGTCCCAGTTGCAGATGGCGCGCTCGCCCTTGGCCTGGCTTTTAAGCGCCGGATTGAACCAGCCGTTCGCCTCGGCAATGGCGCGGCGCGCGAGCCGCAGCCGCGGGATATAGGCGCCGAACGCGAGGATGCCGGTCATCGTGCCAAGTCCCCCAACCTCGTCATGCTCCGCGCAAGCGGAGCATCCAGTAACCCCTGCATCAGTGATGTTGCACGACCGTGCATATTACAAATTCCCGGGATTACTGGATCGCCCGCCTGCGCGGGCGATGACGAAGCAGAACATGCCGAACGATCACACCGGATCCCAGTTGAACACTTCCTGCGAGCGCACGAGCGGATAGAACGAGGCCTTGAGCGCCGGCATGGCGTGCTCGGCGATCGTCTCCTGGGTCCAGCCTTCGCCGCGCTGCACCGAGCGCAGCGGGCGCGACTGGCCCATCAGCATGATCTCGTTCTTGCGCACGGCGAAAATCTGCCCGCTCACGTCCTTGGCGGCGTCGCTGAGCAAATAAACCGCGACCGGCGCGATCTTCGCCGCCGTCATCGTCTGCGAGCGCGCCACCCGGCGTTTTTCCTCCTCGGTCTCGGTCGGCAAGGTGCCGATCATCCGGCTCCAGGCGAACGGCGAGATGCAGTTGGAGCGCACGTTGAAGCGCTGCATGTCGAGCGCGATCGACTTCGACAGGCCGACGATCCCGAGCTTGGCGGCGGCGTAGTTCGCCTGGCCGAAATTGCCGACCAGCCCGGAGGTCGAGGTGAAGTGCACGAAGGCGCCCGACTCCTGCTCGCGGAAATGGGTCGCCGCCGCGCGCGCGACGTAGAAGCTGCCGAACAGATGCACTTTCAGCACCAAGTCCCAGTCGACCACGCTCATGCGGTGAAAAATGCGGTCGCGCAGGATACCCGCGACGTTGACGACGCCGTCGATCCGGCCGAACGTCTCGACCGCGGTCTTGACGATGTTGGCGGCGGGGCCCGGCTCGGCGACGCTGTCGAAGTTGGCGACCGCCTGCCCGCCGGCGCGCTTGATCTCGTCGACCACTTCCTGGGCCGGCGCCGAGCTTGCGCCCTCCCCGTCCACCGCGCCGCCGAGATCGTTGACCACGACCTTGGCGCCTTCCCGCCCTGCCGCGAGCGCGATCTCGCGGCCGATGCCGCGCCCGGCCCCGGTCACGATCACGACTTTTTCCGCAAGGGCGTTTGCCATTCACGCGCCTCCCCGACGCCGCCGTTGCGCGGCTTGCGGGGAAGGTTGGCATTGCCGGCCGGCGCGGTCAATCAGAGGGCGGAGGTCAGATGTCAGATGACAGATGTCGAATGACGGAGGACAATAACGACGTCTGACCTCTGACATCTGACCTCCGACAATCGTCCCATGCCCATCGACTACGCCACCCTCAAATCCTGGCCCTTCGTCGACGTCGAGCACAGCTACACCGCGCGCGACACCATGCTCTACGCGCTGGGGCTCGGCTGCGGCAGCGATCCCACCGACCCGGACG
>DASZJC010000501.1:0-11952 GCA_035948495.1 Xanthobacteraceae bacterium
CCGTCTGCTGCGCTTTCGCTTTCCAGGCCGCGTACGCACTGGCGTAATTCGGATAGATGCCGACGATGTCGAGATCGTCGAGATTCTTGAACTCGACGGTATCGATGTGCTCGAGCTCGCCGCCGAACACCAGATGAAGCAGCTGTCGGGCCGGCGCGTCGTTCGGCATGGCTCGATCCATCGGCGCGGGTGCGGGCGTCACGCCGGCACGTCGAAGCGGCTGCGCACCAGCTCGACGAGCTTGCCGTGGCGAGCGCGACCGGCGGCGACGAGCGGGCCGTGCCCCAGCTCGGCGCGGTTGTAAACCAGCGGCCGCCCCGCAAGCGTAGTCAACGCGCCGCCGGCTTCGTGCACCAAAAGATCGGCCGCCGCAAGGTCCCAATCGTGGCTCGATCCTGCGGAAAAGGCCGCATCGAGCGTGCCGCGCGCGACCCGTGCAAAGCGCAGCGCGATCGAATGGATGCGCGGCACCGGTTCGATGTTCAGCCCGAGTGCGGCCAGTCGGTCGAGGTACGACTTGGGACCGGCGATGCGGGCGCCTTCGAGCGTCGCGGCGCCGACGACGGCGATCGCGGTGCCGTCGACGGTCGCGCCTGTGCCCGCGACCGCGGCGTAGAACGCCGGTTCGGCCGGAGCAAACAGAGCGGCGGCGACCGGGCGGCCGTCCTCGACGAGGGCCGCCGACACCGACCAGTCGGTGCGTCCCGCGATGTACGCGCGCGTTCCGTCGATCGGGTCGACCACCCAAACGCGGCGCGCCGCGGCGCGAGCCGGATCGTCGGCGCTTTCCTCCGACAGCCAGGCGATGCCGGATCCGGCGGCCATGAGGCGGCCGCGCAACAGGTCGTCGACCGCCATGTCGGCGGCGGTGACCGGCGAACCGTGCCCCTTGGTCCAAACTTTCACCGGGGTGCCGAACATGGCGAGCGCCAGCGCACCCGCTTCGCGCACCGCCGCGTTCAACAGGCGGGCGAGCGCTATGCGTTCGTCCGCCTCACTCGCCCGCAACGGTCAATCCCTCCAGCCGCAGCGTCGGCGCATTGGTGCCGGAGCGGAAGACGAGATCGTTCGCGGGCTCGAGGTTGGCGAACATGTCGCTCAAGTGCCCGGCGATCGTCACCTCGCTCACCGGAAAGCCGAGCGTGCCGTTCTCGATCCACAATCCGGCGGCGCCGCGGCTGTAATCGCCGGTGACGACGTTCGCGCCCATCCCGATCAGATCCGTGACGTAGAACCCCTGCGCGATGTCGGCGATGAGCGCCTGCGGCGTCTTATCGCCCGGCGCGAGATGCAGGTTCGTTGCGCCCGGCGACGGTGCGGAAGAAACGCCGCGCTGGGCATGACCGGTGGTGGGCAGGCCGAGTTCGCGCCCGGTCGCGCTGTCGAGCAACCAGGAGCGCAGCACCCCGTCCTCGACGATCGCGAGCGGCCGCCCGGCGACGCCTTCGTCGTCGAACGGCCGGGAGCGCAAGCCGCGACGGCGCAGCGGATCGTCGATGATGCGGATGCCCGGACGGAACAGTCGCTCGCCCATTTTCTCCATCAGAAAACTCGTTTTTCGCACGATCGCCGTGCCGTTGACCGCCGACGCCAGGTGTCCGACCAGCGAGCCGGCCACGCGCGGATCGAACACCACCGGAACCCGTCCGGTCGGGACCTTGCGCGGATTGACCCTTCGCACCGCGCGCTCGCCGGCGCTGCGCCCGATTTTCGCGGCATCGTCGAGATCGGCGGCATGCAGCGCGGAGGAGAAGTCGTAGTCGCGCTCCATCGCAGTGCCCGCGCCGGCGATGGCGACCATCGACAGATTGTGGCGGGAGGCGAGATACGCGCCGGAAAATCCGTGGCTGGTGACGAGCACCATGCCGCCGATCCCGGCCGACGCCGAGGCGCCGCCCGACTTGGTGACGCCCTCGACCGCGAGCGCTGCCTGCTCGGCCGCGCGGGCGAGCGCTTCGAGCCGCGCCGTGGCGGGCAACTCCGCATCGACCAGGTCGAGATCGGCGATGTCGCGCGCTAGCGCCGAGCGATCGGCAAGCCCTGCGAAGCGGTCTTCGGGCGCGACGCGGGCCATCGCCACCGCGCGCTCGGCAAGCGCGGCGGCTGCGCCCCTGGTATCGTTGGTCGAGACCAACGCTTGGCGTCCGCCGACCAACACGCGCAGGCCAACGTCGTCGCTTTCCGACCGTTCCGCTTCCTCGACCGCCCCGTCGCGCACCTCGACCGAGAGCGACATCGAGCGCACCGCTACCGCGTCGGCCGCGTCCGCTCCGGCGCGCCGGGCCGCCTCGACCAGCCGCGCGGCAAGGTCCGTCAGAGCAGATTGGTCGAACAGCGACGATTCCACGGATGCTGTCGCGGATAGGGGCACGGTTCCTCCGCACAAGGCGTTTCAGACGCGCACCAATAGCCGCGCGGCATCGCGGGGGAAAGCGGATCGCGACAAATTGCGCCGAGCCGGCAACCACTCGTCAAGCATTCGCCGCGAAGTCGCCGGCGAAACCAGCCTTTAACCAGGGATTTTAAGCGGATTCGCAGTGCTTGCCCGCATAGTGCCCGCGAACGACCGGGACAATCACAAGAAGCCCGGCAGGGAGCCGATCTTGAGGCGTCAAACCACGTTCGGCGGGGCTCTCTCCGTCGGGTCGAGCCGCGCGCTGCGGCTCGACCCGCTCGCCTTGCCCCTGCATTTCACCGCGGCCGATGCCCGCGCGGACGAGCGCGTGCGCCACGTCGAATTGTCGCGCGAGCGCGTCGTGCTGCGCCGTGCCGTGCGCGGCATTCGCATGGCCGTCAACGTGCCGGTCGCCACGTTCCTCGGAGTGGCGCTGCGACTGATCCCGGCGGCCGACGACGGACCGCACACGGTCGCGGTGTCGCTCGAGCATCGCGATCCGGCGCTCTCGGTGCCGCTCTATTCCGCCGCGCACAACAACGACGTGGTGGCCGAATGGCAATTGTGGGCGCGCGTGTTCGGCCTGCCGCTGCTCGTTGCCGATCCGTCCGGTACGCTGCGCGAACCGTTCCGCCGCATCGGCGGCGTACGCGTGTCCGCCGCTGCCCCGCGGCGGCGGCGCCGCAACGCGATCAAGGCGCGGCGCCCGTCGATGCCGCTGCGGCGCCGGCCCGGCATCATGCCGGAGCTACCCGTCGTCCATCGCGGCGAGCGCGAGATCATCGCCCGCAACTAGTGTCCCGATTCCGAAGTTCGCGCTTCCTTGCGGCACCCGCTGATGCGAACTTCGGAATCAAAGGGACACCAGCAACTCTATGATTCTAGTGCCGCTTTTTGAACCCGAAGTTCGCAACCGTCCTTGCCGCAACGTTATGCGAACTTCGGGTTCGCGGCACTAGCCGCTTAACGAAGCGCGGCGGCGAGCACGAGCCCGGCGAACAGGATCAGGCCGGCGTCGCGGTTCGATTTGAACAGCCGGAGGCACAGGGCCGGGTCGGCAATATCGAGCCTGCGCACTTGCCAGGCGAGGTGCACGGCGAAGCCAGCGAGACCGATCGCGAAGGCAACACCCGCTCCGGCGCCAAGCCCTGCAATCCCGATCAGCACGACCGCGGCGGCAAAGAACGCGGCAAGCATCGGCTTGGTACGCTCGCCGAACAGCAGCGCGGTCGACTTGAGGCCGACGAGGGCATCGTCGTCGCGGTCCTGATGCGCATAGATCGTATCGTACCCGATCACCCAGGCGATCGATCCGGCATAGAGCACGACCGCCTGCCAATCGAGGCGGCCGAAAGCCGCCGCCCAGCCCATCAGGGCCCCCCACGAGAAGGCGAGCCCGAGCACGATCTGCGGCCACCAGGTGATCCGCTTCATGAAAGGATAGATCGCGACGATCGCAAGCGACGCGATGCCGGTCGCAATGGCGAAGCCGTTGAACTGCAGCAGCACCGCAAGCCCCACCAATGCCTGCAGCACCAGGAAGGTCGCTGCGGCCGCCAGGCTCACTTGGCCGGAGGGTAGCGGGCGCGAGCGCGTGCGCTCGACCCGGGTATCGATGTCGCGGTCGACGATGTCGTTCCAGGTGCAGCCGGCCCCGCGCATGGCGACGGTGCCGACGGCGAAGAGGACGAGGTGCCACGGGTTCGGCCCGGCCGCCCCCGCGGCCACGGCGGCGAGCGCCGCCGACCACCAGCACGGCAGGAGCAACAGCCACGAGCCGATCGGCCGGTCGGCGCGGGCAAGCCGCAGATAGGGTCGGATGACGGCAGGTGCGTAGCTGTCGACCCAGTTTCCGGTCGAATCGGCGACGCGCGCCGCCGCCGCGCTCATTTGGCGAGCGGATTGCCGGACAAGCTATCGAACGTTCCCGTGCCGGCCCGGGTCGTTTCCGCGTTCGGCAGGTTGCCGAAGCCGAGGGCTTCGCCCAGATTCGGCCCTGCCGGCTTCGGCTCCTCGGCCGAGCACACCCGGTCGCGGACTTCGGTGGTCTTGACGTGGTTCTTCTTCATCATGGCCACCGCCTCCGCCGGAATGCCGCAGCCGACCTGGTTGGTGACCGCGAACTTGACCACTTTCTCTTCGGCCTCGGAAAAGTGGCGGAAGAGTTGGCAGATCTCGGGGCGCGTTTTCTTTTTACTGATTCCCGCCTGGAGGACGCCAGCACGCTTCTCGGCTTCCGCACGCATCGGGAGAAACTGCGACATGCACGGCGGCATGCCGGCCGCCGCTCCCGGTCCCATGCCGGGCGCTACTCCCGGCGCCATTGCCGGCCCCATCATTGGCCCCGGCGCGGGCGCCGGCCCGACGATCATTCCCGACCCCCCGGGCGCCGGCCCCGGCCCCGGCCCCATGGTGGGTCCCGGCCCTGGCGTCGGTCCGACGATCATCTGCGCGTTGGCGGCCGTGACCGAGCCGATCAACAGCGCGGCGGCAAGCAACGCGACCCGGGGGTGCGTCATGGCGTGGTCCTTCCGGAAGGTCCTTGGCGGCTGGCGTCCCGATTCCGAACTCCGCCGCCCCTTCTATCAGCCCGAAGATTCCGGCAGCAAGGCGGCAGAAGGCCTGCCTTCGCCCGCGGGGCGGGGCCGCCGGCTGGTGCCGGGCCGTGGGCAAAGGTAAACGACCCCATGGCGGCCTACGACTTCCGCACCCCCCGGCTCTACGTCGACGCGCCGCTGGCGGCCGACGCGGCGGTGCGCCTCGACCGCGCCCAGACGAACTATCTGATCAACGTCTTGCGCCGCCGAGCCGGCGACCCGGTTCTGCTGTTCAACGGCCGCGCCGGCGAGTGGCGCGCGCACCTCGCCCATGTGACCCGCAAGGGCGTCTCGCTCACTGTCATCGAGCAGACGCGCCCGCAAACCGCGCCCGGCAACCTGCACTATCTTTTTGCCCCGCTCAAGCAGGCCCGCCTCGACTATCTGGTGCAGAAAGCGGTCGAACTCGGCGTTTCGCGCCTCGTACCCGTGCGCACGCGCCACGGCCAGGTCGCTCGGGTCAATCTCGACCGCATGCGGGCGAATGCGGTCGAAGCGGCCGAGCAGTGCGGCGTCCTCACCTTGCCGGAGATCGCCGCGCCGGTCGCGCTCGAAAGGCTGTTGGCGGACTGGGTTCCGGAGCGCCTGATGGTGTTCTGCGACGAGGAAGCGCCGGTGCACGACCCCATCGCCGTGCTGGTCCAGGCGCGCGACAGCACGCCCGCGCTCCTCGGCCCCATGCCGGTGAGCGTTCTCATCGGCCCGGAAGGCGGCTTTTCCACCGACGAGCGCGCGGCGCTGATGAAGCTGCCCAACCTGGTGCGGCTGTCGCTCGGCCCGCGCATCCTGCGCGCCGACACCGCCGCCGTGGCGGTGCTCGCGCTGGTCCAGGCGGCGCTCGGCGATTGGCGGTGATTCAGCTGCCGCGCCGGGGGCCCCACGGGCCGGCGGGGGGCGCAGGCGTGTCGCCGAGATCGACCGGCGGACGCTCGGGTAGGAACGGCTTGCCCGCTTGGCCCGCGTCCGCCGCCGGCTCGCCCCAGGGCGAAGAGCGCGGGGGCTCCTCGGTTTCGCCCCACGGTCCGGCGGCGGGCGCGGCGTCCCCGCCATCGGTTGCCGGGGCGCCGTCGGCGGGCGGCGGCAGCGCGAGGGGTCCGGGATCGTGGCCGCCGGCGAACTTCACCAGTGCCGCCACGCGCGCGTCGACCGGCGGATGGGTATCGAACAGATCGGCGAAGTCCTCGCGCGGGTTGTCGACGCACATCTCCATGACGGCGGAATTGGCGCCCTGCAGGTCGCCACGGCCCTCGATCTTGCGCAACGCGCTGATCATTGCGTCCGGATTCTTGGTCAGCTCCACCGATCCGGCATCGGCGAGAAATTCGCGCCGGCGCGAGAGCGCGAAGCGGATCACGATCGACAGCAGCCAGGCGATCGCCACCAGGGCGACCGCGATCAGGATCGCCGGTAGCGCCCCGCCGGAGCCCTTGCGCTCGCCGTCGCCGTCGCGCCGCCGCCAGCCGAAGCCGGAATAGAAGAACATCCGGAACACCAGCTCGCCGAAGAACGAGATCACCCCGGCGATGACCACCGCGATGACCAGCATGCGCACGTCGCCGTTGCGGATATGGGTGAGCTCGTGGCCGAGCACCGATTCGATCTCGGCATCGTCGAGCGATTGCAGCAGGCCGCGCGTCACCGTGACGGAATATTGTTTGGCGTTGAGGCCGGACGCGAAGGCGTTGAGCGCGTCGCTCTCCATCAACTTGAGCTTCGGCATGGTGATGCCGCGCGAGATGCACAGGTTCTCCAAGAGGTCCCACAACCGCGGCTCGTCGTGGCGCGTGACCTCGCGTCCCCCGGTGATCGCGTCGATCATCGACTGGTGGAATCTGTAGGCGATCAGGATCCAGGCGACGGTGCCGAGCGTCGCCCACGGCAGGGCGGCGATGAAATCCTGGCGCGCGCGGGCGATCAGCCAGCCGAGCGAGGCATCGCCCATGAGCGCCTCCGCCGCCAGCGCGCCGGCGAACACCATCACGTAGACCAGGAAGAACAGCCCGATCAGCAGCGCGATCGACCGGCGCTTGTTCGCCTGGATGTGGGTGTAAAGACCGTAGGCGTGTTCCATGGCCGATCGGGCCGGAGGTTTAGAACGGAATGACTTTAGTCTTCGAATCCCCGCCCCGGCTTACGTCAGAACTTCACTTGCGGCGCCTGATCGAGCGTCTTGCGCTCCTCGCCGACGTCGAAGAACTCGCGCGGCGTGAAGCCGAAGATGCCGGCAAACAGGGCGGCCGGGAATTGCTGGATGCCGGTGTTGTATTCCTGCACCGAATTGTTGAAGAAGCGGCGCGAAGCGGCGAGCTTGTTCTCGATGTCGGTGAGCTCGGCCTGCAGTTCCTGGAAATTGGTGTTGGCCTTGAGGTTGGGATAGGCCTCCGAGAGCGCGAACAACTGGCGCAGCGTCCCGCTCAGCATGTTCTCGGCGGCGGCCTGCTGCGCGGGCCCCTGCGCCGCCATCGCCGTGTTCCTCGCCTGGATCACCGCTTCGAGGGTGCCGCGCTCGTGCGCCGCGTAACCCTTCACCGTCTCGACCAGGTTGGGGATGAGGTCGTGGCGCTGCTTGAGCTGCACGTCGATGTCGGCAAAGGCTTGGCCGACGCGCTGGCGCATGGCGACGAGGCCGTTGTAGACCGTCACGATCCACAGCGCGAGAACGACGATCACGCCGACGACGATCCAGGCCGAGGTGGACATGGGTTTGCCTCCTGAATACCGACCGGCAGGCTAGTGTCCCGATTCCGAAGTTCGCCATACTTTGCGGCACGCTTTGAGCGAACTTCGGAATCGAAGGACACTAGCAAATCTATGATTCTAGTGCCGCTTTTGAACCCGAAGTTCGCACCCGGGCCTGCCGCAATGTTATGCGAACTTCGGGTTCGCGGCACTATTGCATTTTCCGGAGCGGTGGGAATCGGTTTTCGGCAAAAAAGCGACCGCAGTGATGGTCGAGCGCGGTGCACCTCGAACCGATCGGAAAGCAAATCCAGCCCGTAAACGGTTCGGCCGCAGATACGAGAAATGCGCAAGGCCGGTCATCGGGGTGCCGACGACCGGCCTGCGACTTCCTCTCGCGTAACGCGACTTCCTCCCACGCAACGTGACGCTTGCAACTCACCAAGCCTCGCCAGGGGTGATACCCGCAACCTCCGGCGGGCCGCAACAGGCGGCCACTGCCCGAGCCGGCTCATTGCCTGCCCAGGCGGCCGCCGGTTAAGCAATGCTTGCGATGGACGAAAGTTCCGCGGCGCAATGAAGCATCAGGCCTCGACGACGACGTAGTCGTTCTCGACGGTGACCGGGAAGGTTTCGGCCTTGTAGGGCCCTTCCACCAGACTGGCGCCGGGCTCGACCGATACCTTGTATTGCCGCGCGCGCAGCCGCTGCGGGTCGCACCACGAGCGCCCGGTGCGGATGTCGAACTCCCAGGAGTGCCAGGGGCAGCGGATGATCTCGCCCGGCCGGGAGTAGCGGTACTTGCCGGGCTGCGGGGATTCCAGGAGGCCGGTCAGCTTGCCGTGCGCGAGGCTTCCGCCCCGGTGCGGGCAGCGGTTGTTGAGCGCAAAGAACTCGCCCGCGACATTGAAGACGACGATGGCCCGGCCGGCGACGGACACGAGCTTGCGTCCGCCGGCCGGGATTTCACCGACTGGCGCGACGATGTGCCTCGCCATCAGGCCAGCCTGTAGAGCGCCCGTGCGTTGTCGGCGTAGATGGCGCGGCGGCGCGCGTCGCTCAGGCTCGGCGGCAGGGAGAGGAACGGGTCGTCGAAGTCCCAGTGCGGGTAGTCGCTGGCGAACAGCAGCCGGTCGAAGCCGATCCATTCCATCACGTCGATCAGTTGCTCCGCCTTGTCGGTCTCTTCCATCGGCTGGGTCGAGACCCAGAAATGCTCGCGCAGGTATTCGGACGGCGGGCGCTTGACGTGCGGGACCTCGTCGCGCATGCGCTGCCAGTGCTTGTCGAGCCGCCAGCCGAGCGCCGGCAGCCACGCGAACCCGGTCTCGATCAGCACGACCTTGAGGTCGGGGTAGCGCTCGAACACGCCTTCCATGATCATGCTGGCGATGAGCTGCTGCGTCGTGGTCGCGTTCTCGATCCCTTCCTCGAGGTAGAACGACGGCCAGCCGGTGCCGGTCATTGCCCACCCGCTGTAGCCGAACACGTGGACGCCGACCGGCAGGCCCGCTTCGACCGCCGCTTCGAAGATCGGCCAGTAGCGCCGCCGGCCGAGCGCCTCGCTGGTGCGGCTGAGCAGCAGCACGTGGGCGAAATCGCGGTTGCCGGCGCGGCGGCGGATTTCCGCAACCGATGCGACGGCATCCTCGTAGGGCACGACGACCGAGGCCTTGAAGCGCGGCTCGCGCCGCACCCAGTCCGCCACTTGCCATTCGTTGATGGCGAAGGCCAGCGCCGCGCTTAGTTCGGCGTTCTGATCACCCTGGCCGCTCGGCGCCAGGGGATTCATGATGCCGTGCTCGATGCCGTAGAAGTCGAGGTGCTGCTCGCGCGTGAAGTCGAGGTCGCTTGCCGGCGGCCCGCCGCCCGGCGGCCAGGAGTCGCGGCGCGAGGCGAGGGGGGTCGGCTTGGGGAACGGGTAGCCTTTGACGTGGCCGTGGCGCTGCCGCAGCCCGTAGGTCTGGATGTAGTGCCACCAATGATTGCTCAGGTAGGGCCGCAGGTCCTCGAGCGACGCGCGCGGATGAATGTCGCAGTCGACGATCGAAAGCTTGCTTTTGGCGGTGCGCAGGGGCTGCTTGAGTTCGATGTTCATCGGGCGGCTTCCTCCGGACGGTCAGCCTTGAGCCGATCATAGGTCGCAACCGGATTCTCCACCAGGATTTTCCGCCGCAAAGCCTGCGGGATGCCGGCCGGCACGGGATCGTCGCCATCGAACTGCCAGTGGGGGAAATCCGAGGAGTAGAGCAGCATATCGTCGCAACGCAGGTGCTCGACCGCCCGTTCCACCAGATCGGGCGCCGGCGTGTCGAACGGCTGCAAGGTCAGGCGGAAGTGCTCGCGCACGATCTCCTCCGGCGGGCGGTCGACCCAGGGGACCTCGGTCCTCAACCCACGCCAGTACTTGGAGAAACGCCACAGGAAGCCGGGCAGCCAGGTGACCCCGGATTCCATCAGGACGACCTTGAGGGCGGGGAATTTGGCGAACACGCCTTCCGAGATCAGGCTCGCGACCTGCGATTGGAAGCCCTGCGCCTGCGCCACGTAGTCTTCCACGTAATAGGTCGGCCACCCGAGCGCGGTCACCGGATGGCGATAGCTCGAGCCGGCGTGGATGCCGAGCGGAAGCTTGTGGCGCTCGGCCGCCGCGTAGATCGGCCAGAACTGCCGGCGTCCGAGCGGCACTTCCTGCATGGCGAGCACGAGGATCTGTACGAAGCGCCGGTCGGGGGCGCAGCGCTCGATCTCCTCGACCGCGCTCTCCACGTTCTGCATCGGCACCACGATCGAGGCGCGCAGCCGGTCGTCGCGGTCGAGCCATTCCTTGGCGATCCAATCATTGAGCGCGCGGGTGAACGCGACCGCCATGTCCTCGTTGAGGACGAGCTGCACGCCGTAAAGGCAGTTGCAGATGGCGATCGAGGATTTGAATCGGTCGAAGACGTGGCGGCCGATGTCCGCGGCGCTGGTCGCGGCCTGCCCGTCGGGGCCACGCCAGTCGGGCCGCGCGGTGATCGGGGCGTTGGGCGGGTAGCTCGCCGATTCGAGCGAGAGAATCCCGCGCGTCTCGATCGATTCGCGCCATACCTCGTCGAGATAGGGGAACAGCGCCTGGATGTCAGGCACCGTGGGGTGCACGTCGCAATCGATCGAGTGAAGGCCGTTCATGGTCATCGGAAGTTGCGTGGGCGGTGCACAAATCGCCCAGCGAGGGCGTAAGGCATTGTCACGGGAGCATGCCCGCAATGATAGCCGAACGCTGGTGCCGCCGGTATCCCGCTTGTATGGTAGCGCGCCGGCGCCCGCGAGGACGCCGGAACGGGAGGTTACGCGATGAACGAGACGATGGTGAAGGCGGAAGCGACCGTTGGGGATTGCCTTGTCGGCGTGCGGGTGCTCGATCTCACCCAATTCGAGGCGGGGCCGTCGTGCACCGAGGCGCTCGCCTTTCTCGGCGCCGAGGTGGTCAAGATCGAGAACCCCAAGGCCGGCGAGCCCGGGCGGACCGGCTTTCGCGGTCCGAGCAAGAGCGGCGACTCCTATTATTTCATGCTGTTCAACGCCAACAAGAAGTCGGTCACGGTCGATCTGAAGTCCCCGCGCGGCCTCCAGCTCGTCAAGGAGATGGCCCGACACGCCGACGTGTTCGCGGAAAACTTCGCGCCCGGCGCGATCGAGCGGCTCGGCCTCGGCTACGATGTGATCAAGGCGATCAACCCGAGCATCATCTATGCGCAGGTCAAGGGCTTCGGAAAGGGCAGCCCGTATGAGAACAACCTCGCCTTCGACATGATCGCCCAAGCGACCGGCGGCGTCATGAGCATCACCGGCGAGCGCGGCGGGCCGCCGGCCAAGCCCGGCTGCACGCTCGGCGATACCGGCACCGGCATGCTGATGGCGATCTCGATTCTGGGCGCGCTCTACCGCCGCAAGGGCACCGGGCAGGGCGAGCGGCTCGAACTCGCCATGCAGGACGCCATGCTGCAATACATCCGCGTGGCGCTCGCCACCAACTCCGTGTTCGGCAAGGCGGTCGAGCGCAACGGCGCCAAGGTCATCTCCGGCGGCACGGTGCCGAGCGGCATCTACAAGTGCAAGCCGGGTGGGCCCAACGACTACGTCTACGCCTACACCAGTCGCGCCAATCCCACCCACTGGCACAATCTGCTCAAGGTGATCGGCCATCCGGAATTGATCGGCGACCCGCGCTACGACACGCCGGCCGCGCGCTCCGAGCGCGAGGAGGAGATCGACGCGATGATCGCGGCCTGGGCCTGC
>DASZJC010000502.1:0-2899 GCA_035948495.1 Xanthobacteraceae bacterium
GCGGTGAGCATGATGATGGGCAGCCGCTCGGTCTCCGCGCGCGCGCGCAGCCGCCGGCACAGCTCGATGCCGGACATGCCGGGCAGCATCCAGTCGAGCACGACGAGGTCGGGCGCGGCCTCCTTCAGCTTGACCTCGGCCTCGTCGCCGCGCGCGGCAATGTCGACCGCGTAGCCCTCGGCCTCCAGGTTGTAGCGCAGCAGCAGGGTCAGCGGCTCCTCGTCCTCGACGATCATGATGCGCGCGCTCATGGCGGCCCCCTTTCTTGTCTTATATTTTGAGCATGATCTTTTCGGAAAACCGGTTCCCACTTTTCCGGATCATGCTCGTTATCCGCGCACCGCCGCCGCGGTGAAGCTCGCGGTGTCGTCGCCCTTCGGCCGCTCGACATCGAGCGGGCGTCCCTCGACCATGTAGTGGACGGTCTCGGCGATGTTGGTGGCGTGGTCTCCCATCCGCTCGATGTTCTTGGTGCAGAACAAGAGATGGGTGCAGAACGTGATGTTGCGCGGGTCTTCCATCATGTAGGTGAGCAGCTCGCGGAACAGCGAATTATTGACCGCGTCGATCTCCTCGTCGCGCCGCCACACCTCGAGCGCCTTGGCGACGTTGCGGCTGGCGTAGGCGTCAAGCACCTGCTTGAGCTGGGCGAGCACGAGCTTGGTCATCTCCTCGACGCCGCGGATCACCTGGCTGAAGACGATGTCGCCGTCGAGCACCAGCACCCGCTTGGCGATGTTCTTGGCGAGATCGCCGATGCGCTCGAGGTCGTTCGACACGCGCAGCGAACCGACGATGTCGCGCAGGTCGACCGCCATGGGCTGGCGGCGGGCGATGGTGAGGATGACCTTCTCCTCGATGCCGCGCTGCAGGGCGTCGACCGACGGGTCGAGCGCGATCACCTTTTGCGCGAGATCGACGTCGCGCCGGGCGAGCGCCATGACCGAGTCGGCGATCTCCTTCTCGGCGAGGCCGCCCATCTCGGCGACCATGCGGGAGAGCTCCTCGAGATCGGCGTCGAACGCCTTCATGGTGTGCTCGGACATATCCTTGTCCTTTCGTTCTTGCGCCGGACCGTTATTGCCTTCAGCCGAAGCGGCCGGTGATGTAGTCCTGGGTGCGGCGCTCGCGCGGGGCGGTGAACATCTTGCTGGTGAGGTCGAACTCCACCAGCTCGCCGAGATACATGAAGGCGGTGAAGTCGGACACCCGCGCCGCCTGCTGCATGTTATGGGTCACGATGACGATCGTATAGTCTTCCTTCAGCTCGTCGATCAGCTCCTCGATCTTGGCGGTCGAGATCGGATCGAGCGCCGAGCACGGCTCGTCGAGCAGGATCACCTCGGGCTTGACCGCGACGGTGCGGGCGATGCACAGGCGCTGCTGCTGGCCGCCGGACAGGCTCAGCCCGTTGGCATTGAGCTTGTCCTTGACCTCCTCCCACAGGGCGGCGCGGCGCAGCGCGTCCTCGACGCGCTGGTCGAGCTGGCCGCGCGGGAGCCGCTCGTAGAGGCGGATGCCGAACGCGATGTTCTCGTAGATGGTCATCGGGAACGGCGTCGGCTTCTGGAACACCATGCCGATGCGGGCGCGCAGGAGGTTCGCGTCCTGCTTCTCGTCCAGGATGTCCTCGCCGTCGAGCAGCACCTCGCCCTCGGCGCGCTGCTTCGGGTAGAGGTCGTAGATGCGGTTGAGGATGCGCAGCAAGGTCGATTTCCC
The DNA here is from genome assembly GCA_035948495.1 of Xanthobacteraceae bacterium. Classification (GTDB taxonomy): domain Bacteria; phylum Pseudomonadota; class Alphaproteobacteria; order Rhizobiales; family Xanthobacteraceae; genus AP-16. The sequence continues at coordinate 1,720 of DASZJC010000502.1, forward strand.
GCATCCCGACGGCCCGATGAAGGCGGTCACCTTGTTGCGGTAGAGCCGCAGGCTGATGTCCTTGAGCGCGCGGAAGTCACCGTAATAGAAATTGAGGTTGCTGATGGTCACCTTGTCGGCCAGGGCGGCGACGTCGATTCCGCTATGGGCGACGGTGGGTATGGTGAATGGCGCGGAAGCGTTCATGACGGTTCTTTTCTCGTGGCGGCGAGCGCGCGGGCGACGATGCTGAGCACGAGGACCGCCAAGGTGATGATCAGCGCGCCGGTCCAGGCAAGCTGCTGCCATTCCTTGTAAGGGCTCAGGGCGAACTGGAAGATGACCGCGGGCAGGCTTGCCATCGGGGCGTTGAGGTCGAGGCTCCAGAACTGGTCGTTGAGGGCGGTGAACAAGAGCGGCGCGGTCTCGCCGCTGATGCGGGCGACCGCCAGCAGCACGCCGGTGATCATGCCGGCGCGGGCCGCCCGATAGGCGATGCGGGTGATCATGACGGCGCGCGGCATGCCGATCGACGTCGCCGCCTCGCGCAGCTGATCGGGCAGCAGCAGCAGCATGTCCTCGGTGGTGCGCACCACCACCGGGACGACGATGACGGCGAGCGCAACCGCGCCGGCGAGCGCCGAGAAGTGACCCATCGGGTAGACCACGACTTCGTAGACGAACAGGCCGACGACGATCGAGGGCGCGCTGAGCAGGATGTCGTTGATGAAGCGCACCACCGTGGTCAGCTTGTCGTAACGGCCGTACTCGGCCATGTAGGTGCCGGCGAGAATGCCGAGCGGCGTGCCGATCAGGACCCCGAGGCCGGTGAGGATGAGGCTGCCGACGATCGGGTTGAGCAGGCCGCCGGCGCCGCCGGGCGGCGGGGTCATCTCGGTGAACACCTGAAACGTCAGGCCGCGAAATCCCTCCCACACCAGCGCGCCGAGGACCAGCACCAGCCAGCCGAGGCCGAACGCGGTGGCGGCGACCGCAAGACCCATGGCGATGGCGTTGCGCCGGCGGCGGCCGGCGTAACGAGGGGTGCGGGCGGGTTCGGCCGGCATGGGCGTCAGCCTCCGATCCGGCGATTGAGGCGCAGCAGCATGTAGCGCGCCGCCGCGAGCACGATGAAGGTGATGACGAACAGAAGGAGGCCCAGCGCGATCAGCGACGAGGTGTAGAGGTCGCCGACCGCCTC
>DASZJC010000503.1:0-4465 GCA_035948495.1 Xanthobacteraceae bacterium
CGGGCTCGGAGTAGTCCAGGTTCTCGTCGAGGAACGCGACCACCTTTCGATAGCAATCGGCGGCTTGACGGTTTTCGCCGCGCTTTTCGTGAACCATGCCGAGCCGATCCCAGCCGTCGTGGACGTCCGGGTATTGTGCCAGCAGGGCTCGGGCCGCTGCCTCCGCTTCGTCGAGCTTGCCGTCGTGGATGAGCGCCAGCACGGCATTCGACGCGTCCGTCGGGTCGTCGTCGCACAGGTCGTCCGCGAACAGCTCATCGTCATCGGAACCGTCATCGCCAGCGAACTCGCCGGCGAGTTTGGCAAGCATGGCCGCCCGCACCTCGCGCAGGCTCTGGCGCTTTTCTGCAGCCTGGTTTTCGCGCTGCGCGTGGGCCGCCGCCAGCCGTTCGTGCTCGACCGCCTCGTTCTTCGTCAAGCAACACGCCTTGTATTTCTTGCCACTGCCGCAGGGGCAGCGATCGTTGCGTCCGGGCTTGGCCATCAGGGTCTGGCTTCAGGCTGAGAAGGATGGCTTCCTTGTACGCAACGCTGCTGGCGGACGCCAGATTCCACGAACTGCTGCTCGCCTTCGACGGCGATCTCGCCGACGCCGCACGCGCCGGGCGATGCCGGCATTGCGACGGTGCGCTGCATTCGGCCAAGTTCAAGCGCAAGCCCAGGGGCCGCGGTTGCAAGCTCGGCCCCGAGCACGACCAGCGCTTCAGCTTCTGCTGCGCCGTCGACGGCTGCCGGGGCCGAGAGACGCCGGCGTCGCTGCGCTTTCTCGGCCGCCGCGTCTATGTCGCGGCGATCGTCGTGCTGATCGCCATCCTGAAGCACGGCGCGACGGACGCCCGTTTGGCGCGGCTTTCGGATGTCGCCAGCGTCGACCGCCGCACGATCGCACGCTGGCGCCACTGGTGGCGCGACGCGTTCACGGCGACGCCGTTCTGGCGGATCGCGCGTGCCCGGTTCATGCCACCGGTCGATCACGATCGACTTCCGGTGGCGCTGATCGAGCGCTTCACCGGTGATGGCGCCGAGCCGCTGATCGCGCTGCTGCGCTTCTTCGGTCCCATCACAGGAGGCGCCGCAATGCAGGCTCGATGACGGTCGGGCCACGCCCGCAGAGGATGCTCGTCGCCAGCAAACGGCTGCGGTGCTTCGCTTCGGCGCATCTCGTTTCCGAGGAGCGCCGTCATGCCGGACAGCCGAAGTCGCCAAGGTCATCAGCGTGTTCACGAGCAGTGGGCCCACTTGCGCTTTGCTGTCGTCGGCTGGCTGTTGGCGGCGCCGCCTGAGAAGGGCGAGCTGCGGGCGGCAATCACCGATCTGGCACAACGGACGTGGCAGCATCCGACGACGGGCGAGCCCGTGCGATTCGGCTTCTCCACTATCGAGCGCTGGTATTACCGTGCGGTCGCTGAGCGCACCGATCCGGTCGGCGTGCTCCGGCGCAAGGTGCGCTGCAATGCTGGGCAGCAGCACACGGTCAGCGACGCCGTCCGCCGCGCCGTGCTCGCGCAATACGCCGCCCACAAGGGCTGGAGCGTCCAACTGCATCACGACAATCTCGTCGCGCTGGCCGAGACGCAACCTCATCTCAAGCCGGTGCCGTCCTATCCGACGCTGCGCCGCTTCATGCGGGCCAACGGTTTCGACAAACGCCGGCGTCTCACCCTGCGCACAACCCGCGGCGCCGAGCAAGCCGAGGCCCGCATCGCCGACCGCGAGATCAGAAGCTACGAGTCCGAGTATGTGAATGCGCTTTGGCACTGGGATTGCCACCATTGTTCAAGGAAGGTGCTGACGGCACGTGGTGAATGGGTGACGCCGATCCTGTTCGGTGTGCTCGACGATCGCTCGCGGCTCGCCTGTCACTTGCAGTGGTATTTGGCCGAGACGGCGGAGGTCATCGCACACGGCCTGTCGCAGGCATTCCAGAAGCGCGGCCTGCCGCGCGCGGCGCTGAGCGACAACGGCGCAGCGATGACCGCCGCCGAGATCACACAAGGGCTCGCACGCCTCGGCATCCTGCACCAGACAACACTTGCTTATAGCCCGTACCAAAACGCTAAATCCGAGTCCTTCTGGGGCCCGGTCGAAGGCCGCTTGATGGCCATGCTGGAGCATGTGCCAGACCTGACCTTATCCGCGCTCAATGAGGCCACGCAGGCGTGGGTCGAGCAGGACTACAATGCCAAGCACCACAGCGAGATCGGCGCTACGCCGATCGCCCGGTTCCTCGCCGGTCCGGCCGTCACGCGCGACTGTCCGGGCAGTGATGTATTGCGGCTGGCGTTCACGCGCTCCGACACGCGCACGCAGCGAAAGAGCGACGGCTCGATCGTCATCGAGGGCCGCCGCTTCGAGATCCCCAATCGTTATCGGCATCTGACGCGCATCGAGGTGCGCTACGCATCATGGGACTTGGGCCACATCCACCTTGTCGATGAGCGCACCGGCAGCGTGCTCGCGCGCCTTTATCCGCAGGACAAGACGCAGAACGCCAGTGGTTTGCGCCGCACGCTCGATCCGGTCTCGACCGCATCGGCCAAACCGGTGCCCACGCCGGTTGCGCCGGACCCGACCATGCCACCCCTGTTGGCCCGCATGCTCGATAAGCAGGCCACGACAGGCTTGGCGCCACCCTATCTGCCCAAGGACGACGCCACCACCGACGACGGAGAGACGTCATGACCAAGAAGCTGCTGGCGCTCTATGGCCTGAAGTGGAACCCATTCGCGCCCGATGTGCCGGTCGAGGCGTTGCACGTGTCGCGCCGCATCGAGTCCTTCTGCTGGCGGGCCGAGCAATTGGTTGGCGAGGGCGGCTTCGCCCTGGTGACCGGAGCGCCCGGAACCGGCAAGTCGGTGACGCTGCGCATTCTCGCCGAACGCCTTGGCGCGCAGCGCGACGTCAAAGTCGGCATCCTCACCAGGCCGCAAGCCGGCCTTCCAGACTTCTATCGCGAGATGGGCGACCTGTTCAGCGTCGAACTCCGTCCCGCCAACCGCTGGGGCGGTGCCAAGTTGTTGCGCGACCGCTGGCAGACGCACATCGATGCCGCGCTGTCACGGCCGGTCCTCATCGTCGACGAGGCGCAGGAGATGCTGCCGGCGGTGCTCGCCGAACTGCGCCTGCTGTCGTCGGCCAAGCTCGACAGCCATATCCTCCTGACCGTCGTGCTCGCCGGCGATGGCCGCTTGCTCGAACGCCTGCGCTCCGACGAGTTGATGCCGCTCAATAGCCGCATGCGCGTGCGCCTCGCGCTCGAACGATCGACGCCGGATGAACTGTCCGAGTTGATCGTGTACGCGCTGCAGAAGGCCGGCGCCGTCAAGTTGATGACGCCGGAGCTGATCGCCACGCTCGCCGACCACGCTCAGGGCAACCCACGCGCGCTGATGAATATCGCCGGTGAGTTGCTCAGCGTCGCCGCGCAGCGTGAGGCCCGCCACATCGACGAGAAGCTGTTCCTCGAACTGTGCGCCGCGCCGCCGGTGCCCGAGGCCAAGACGGCAAGGCAGCGGAGATGACCTTGCTGCCGGTCGAGCCCGCTTGGCGTCTCGCCGAGCGCGCCGAGGAACACCGATGGTTGGTCACCGGGCTCTGGTCCGAGCAGGCCGTCGGCATCGTTGGCGGCGAGCCCAAATGCTGCAAGTCGTTCCTCGCCCTCGATCTCGCCGTGGCCGTCGCATCGGGCACGCCGTGCCTGCGCCGGTTCGCCGTGTCACGCGCCGGCCGTGTGCTGCTGTTCGCTGCCGAGGACGCCCTGCACATCGTGCGCCGGCGCTTGGAAGGCATCTGCGCCGCAGCGGGGTTGGCGCTCGCCGACCTCGATATCCAGGTCATCACCGCGCCCATCCTGCGCCTCGATCTCGACGCCGACCGGAGGAACCTCGCCGACACCGTCGCTCGCTTGTTGCCGCGCCTGCTTATTCTCGATCCGTTCGTGCGCCTGCATCGCATCGACGAGAACGCCAGCGGTGAGGTCGCGCCGTTGCTGGCCTTCCTGCGCGAAATGCAGCGACGCCACGGCACCGCCGTGCTCGTCGTCCATCATGCCAGGAAGGGTGGCGGCGGCGTACGCGCCGGGCAGGCGCTGCGCGGCTCGTCCGAGTTCCACGCCTGGGGCGACAGCAATCTCTACCTGCGCCGCAACGGTGATGAGATCGGACTGTCGGTCGAACATCGCGCGGCGCCGTCGCCGAAGCCGCTGACCATCGAGCTGGCACAGCGCGGCGACGCCCTCGCTCTGGAAGTCGCCGACCGCGGCGAGCCGGTGACGCCGGCGCCCAGGTCGCTCGACGAGCGCATCACGGCCATCCTCGCCAGTGCCGACCAGCCGATTCCGTTCGCCGAATTGCGATCCCAAGTTCGCGTCCGCGCCGCCACGCTCCTCGAGCGGATCGGTGCACTCTGCGCCGACGGCCGCATCGTCAAAACCAACGGTGGTTATCGTCTCGCCAGCACCTGAACG